>NZ_KB850173.1:0-1375 GCF_000369745.1 Acinetobacter sp. CIP 64.7
ATTTCACCATTTATTTTTACATTTTTCAGTAGTATATGAACATTTTCCTTATATATACTAAATCTATCTGAATAACGTCTATATTTCACACTTTTTAATTCTCCAGTTAATACAACATCTTGATTTTTAAATTTCCTTAATTGCTCTCTCATGATTTCATCTCTTTTCTTTTTAGTTAGCTTAGTTCTTATAATGTTCCTTTTTAATTCTATATGTAAACAAAGTACACTACGTACTCTTTAAACAATTTCATTACTTTTCTTGTGTACTGCGTACACTTTGAATAATTCAACTCATGATTTTAAGAAATGCCTCAATATTCCTAAAGGACATAATTTTGGTGTGTTGATAAACGTTTACTAAATACAAATATTAAAGTATTCATGCTACTATCTCCAAATTTAGAAATAAATAAAAGTGAAAAGGGGCATTATATTGATTATTTAGAATTCACATTTAATATTGAAAATTGAAAAATGTTTATATTCAAGGAAAACAACCTTATGCACGTATACTTAAGAAGAAAAAACAGTAGTTAACCTTGAGAAAACTTTGTAAGTTGATATACCAATAAACCATTAATCACTTATTGTGTTTATTACCTATTGAATAGCAAAATAGAATATAAAAATAGGCGTCTGTATCGATAACACAATACAAACACCTAATAACATATAAAGAAATTTAGATTCAACTATCATAATCTACAAAGTAGTTAACAGTGAAAATGAATTGGAATCGTATCCTGTAAAGATTATAAATATTCATTTAACAAACTATTTATAGATCATTCATACTTCTTAAACATATAGTAACACATCTTCGACAGTAAACAATCTTATAACGTACACTGCGTACACAAATGATTTAAATAGAAGTTCCCCTTGAGAATACTACGACTAATTTAGACATAGATTATCAATTCTTATGTTCGTTTATTTTCAAAGCTTTTTAATGAACTTTCGAGGTGTCTTACATTAGTAGGAGACTGATTCAAATATATCGTTTCTAGTATACTTCTATAATCTGATACAGACATAATAAACGCGTTTTCATCATTTTTCGTCATAACAATTTTCACATCCCTATATTGTTTAACTTTTTTATGATGCTTATCAAATTGTTTGTATAATTAGCAATATTTGTCATAGTCTCATCTCCTTGTTTTATAGATAAAATGTACAACATTTTGTCCTTTTTTCAAATTAAAAATAAGCGGGACTATTACCCGCTTCTATAATCTATTATTTTAGTTATGTAATTATAAAGCTTTGAAAAATGAATATTTTTCATACAATTTAGAACAAAAAGAGGCAACAACATACCAATCTCATAGCCAAACCTTTAGAAATTATGCTATTGGAGTTTCCGTCAT
>NZ_KB850174.1:0-5445 GCF_000369745.1 Acinetobacter sp. CIP 64.7
CCTAAAAGATAAGAAATCAAAGAATATTGAATAAACCATTGCATAGAGATTCTTAAATTTCCCTAAAATTAACATAATACACCTTATACGAAATGCTCTTTTTTATTTTATATAAATCATAGTTTTATATTAGTTTTGAAAGCCCAAGTATACGTACTTGGGCTTTTTTAATGATTTGTCACGTTCCACGCCTATTCTTTGAGCAATGTTCCACAACTTTGTTCATATTAGTTAAACAATCGTGGTTAATCATAGGGTCTAAAAAAACGGCTCCAAAAGCCTCTTTTCGGCTGCTCCGGTTCAACGTGATCCGGCACAGGAATCCGCTTGTTTTCTGGCAGCTCTGGAGTAGTCAATCCGTCATGTTTAGGCTGAGTTTGAATCTTTGGTTCTACAGGAGCTTCTTTTGGTTGAGTAGTCAATCCATCATAGTTCAACTCACTTTTTGACCTAGTATCTGTTGCTATATCTAATTTCGGGTCGATAGAACTAGTTATATAAGCTTTCGGAGCTTCTAGTAAGCGTTGTATCGCTTCAATTTGCTCATCTTTAACGTGTAATTGATCATTTTTAGCTTTTAGTTCCTCACGTTGGAACTGCTCACGCTCATGAGCCTGTTCAAGCTGTTTTTGAAGCATGTAAACCTGTTGTTCTAGCAGGTGAACTTCTGACAACTTTCGTGTTTCAGTTGTCTGTGAACTGTTTACATTTCTGGATGGTTCACCAAAGACTCTAATAGCTTCGGCAAGATCAATTTTACCGTCACTGTTCTTACTTAAATTACCTTTATTAATTTGCTTATAAATGGCTTGACGAGTTATTCCGTAGAGGTTTGAAAGCTCAATAACAGATAGTGATTTCATCTTATGATTTTGGTTGTCTATTATGTAAACTAAGATACATTAACAAGTAGTCAACCGCTACACAATTGATCTTTATGCCTTAAAACCTAAATTTTTAAGATGAGGAATAAGTTGTTTTTGTTGGATTGGATCTCGTAGCATATCCTTAATTTTAATAGCTAAATCGTCATAACTTTCACCTTGTTGTGCTAGGTGAGATACTTCATGTAAGCGTGAAAGCTGATTACCGAACATATTAATTTGTGAATCTGTCAATTTATAAAAATTATTCTGTTTGGATTTATGCTCAATACTTTTTGATTTTTCTTTAAACGTAAAGTGAATGTGTGTGACTTTTCGACCTGTCTTTATTTGCTCGTAAGATACATTTAAAGGGCTATGTTCATTGATTTGATCTACAGCAGTATCAATAACCCATCTCTTTAAATCAGCAGACAATGGATATCTTTTCCCTAACTCCAACATACCTCTTAGAGCTTCGATGGAAATCTCTCGTTTTCCTATGGAGCGATATTGCGTTAATAGCTCATAAATACGAATAGCATATGCGCTACTCATACCAGCAATGTCAGATAGAGAATACTTAGTAAATTCACGGCTTAGATTAGAAATGAACGGCAAAATTTCTTTAGAAAACCGAATTCCTACAACACTTTTACTCTCTAAAAATCGTATGGATTGAATCCATCTCATTTTGATTGATTCATCATCAATAGTTAAATTGATTGATCTGTCATATAAGCGGTTTACACCATCTTTTAGATCTCTATAAGCTGTTTTTTCATGAACCCCAAGTTTTTTTAAATCATCAATAGTTACGCGATAAATTTCATCATCGGTAATATCTTCAGTCCGACTAATCTTACTAATAGCTGCTAAGACAATCCGTTGTTCTGTTGAGCTCAGTTGATATGAAGCCTCAATTACTTGATTTGATTTAACTACCAATTCTTTTTTAGATGTACTCATCATTCTTATTTCAAGAAATTAACTATGAGTAATATAATTCTCTCATAGTTAGTAGTCAATCCCTCATAGTTAAGTAGTCAATCCCTCATAGTTGGTAGTCAATCCCTCATAGTTGGTAGTCAATCCCTCATAGTTAGTATCTGAAAGCCTTTCTGTTAAAGCCTTTCAGATAGCCTAAAAGATTTAAAAGATTTAAAATATATTTAAAAAGAGTAGATTGAAAAATTGCCCTTGGTTTTCGCTTCGCTCAAACTCTATTGAACTTCGCTTTCGCTCAGTTCGTCGGGGCAATTTTTTGGTAAATACTTACGTGACTTTCAAAAAAAGCAAAAAGCAACTCGGAATTCGCTACGCTCATAAAACTTTTTTACTCGCTACGCTCGGTCGAGAAGCAAATTTCTGCATGAAACTTACGCTTTCTTAGGCTAAAGAGGGCAAAAAATGTTTTTTAGAGGGTCTAGGCGCAACTTTTGATAGTTCGCTCGTAGACACTCGCTCTATGAATCTATCTAGACTCAAAACCCCTCTTTATTTCGCTCTCATTTGCGTTTTTTGAGCTGTTTTCTGTTTTCCCTATGTAGATCTATGTTTTTTAGATAAAGGCTCTTAAATCGCATTTGAACGCTTTCTATGAGGCTTTTCATAATTAAAGTTTTGGGTTGAAATTTCTAACTTGGATGAATGGACAAAAAATCGATTTTTTTTACGTTTTTCTAAATCAGGAAATAAATACTTTTTTCCATGTAAAAACCAAGCACCAGCCCTACGTCACTTTAGCCAATTTTTTAATCAAGGATCCGGCACATGCCGTGATTTTTTTGTCACACACCACGCATCTAACGATGACAACCCTCAAAGCCTTACAGGATAAGGATTTCAGCGATTTTTTAGGGTCTCAGAAACGTGTACATAAAAATGGTCTTTTTTTAGAATAAGTGATTGAATTATCTATTTTTTATGCTGTGCTCATGGTTGTACATCAAAACAACACTTTTTTTAGATAAGGTATTGATAAATTTAAGAAAAACCATGTACTCATGATTGTACATAAAAAAAGCATTATATTTAAATAAGTTTTTGTTTTATAATAAATTAATATTGTACAAATAGGTTTGTACGTAATCTACTTATTATTTTTATTTAATTAGTTGAATTATATATATTTAATTTTGTACAAAATCTAATTTTAATAAGAGGTGTAATTTATGGGCGAAAAAGTCAAAACTTATGCAGTCAGGTTAGATCCACAAGTAGCAGAATTCTACGATCAATTGGCTAATTCAGAAGGAATCAGAACCAGTAAATTATTCAGTAAAATTTTGACCAATGATTTTCAATCTATTGCTGTTAAACAGCAAGCCGATCGTATTGAGGATCTGGTGAATCGATTAGAAAAGCGAATAGATGATTTTGAGGAAGATAATAATTTTTCTGAAAAATACTATGAAGATTTTAGTAGTACTTACATGATGCTTTTATGGCTGTTAATGAAAAATGGTGCTTCTAAAGATGAAATTAGAAGTATGCAAGCTAAGGCCGCTAATTATGCGGAACAAAACTTTTCTAAGGAATCTTAATTTTGGACAATATTATTCAAATTTCAAAACCATGTACGCTTTGTGGAAATGGACAGAATGTACAGCTTTTTGCAGGCTTAATGCTTTGTAGAAGTTGTCAGGAAAATATTAAGCTCACTAATCCAGGCATGTTTGCGGCCAATGATGAGATTGAACAAAAAGCCCAGGATTAACCTGGGTTGCGTATAAGAGATTTTATGTTAAATGCCGAACTGAATTAAAAATAGAAATGTAGTTGAGCTGATGCTTGCTCATTTCTTTATTTTTAGTAATTGAGGTGAACATACTGTCAGTACATGGTAGTTATAAGTAACGTGTAACTTTGTTTGCACAAAGATTTGAGTTATGCCAAGTGATGGATTGATTTGTACTTAAAATTTTAAGCTTATCCACTTGCTTTGCAAGCCACTACACTTTATTTACAATCCTATGTTGTGGAAGTAAGGGATCTTGTACTCGCCCAGTATGTTCAACTTGATTATATCTAAAGGACTATTAGGCTTCAATCAAATCAATTTTCCAATTAGTCGACTGAATTAACACGTTTAAATCACGTAATTTAAGACTAATATCATCAGCTTGTTTTTGTAATGATGAAACTGGAATAACTTTATGCCACTTTATTTCCCGCGTACTATAACGATCAGATTCACGAGATGTATTACTTATTGCTGCAGTTAGGGTTTTGTGCTGTTCTACAAATTCATCACGCAAAGTCAATAAAGCAAGTAGAGAACGGCCATCATTTAATTTTGTTAAAGCATTAGTTTCATGAATTGCATAACTTAATTTTTGAAATTCTTGAATTAAAGAAAATACTTGTTTTAGTAGTTCATTTGGATCTTCAGATGGTTGATCACCATCTTGTACCAATACATTTGCATTGATACGTTGTTTTAGTGAAATAATTTTTTTTTGTTGATCACTTCGAAGTAAGAGAGCTTCTGCTAATTTCATTTTTCACCTATTAACCAATTAGAATTAAGTTTTAAACAGCTTATATCCTCATTCTTTAAAGATCAAAAAAATTGCTTTTTATCTAGCTAAACCGTCCGCTAAGAAAATTGCAAAAGTGCATATTCTAAAACCGGACATTTCTATTTTGGAGTTACACAAAAATGGGAGCCTATAGCTCCCATTTTTTACGGATGATTTTTTAGTTCATTCAGCATGGCATCACGCAGAATCTTGTTCATTCGTGTTTGATAGCCTTTGCCTTGGGCTTTTAGCCACTGCATGACATCTGCATCGATGCGAACCGTAGTTACTTGTTTAGTCGGCTTGTAAAATGGATTTTGCACTGCATTTTTCCAAAAACTTTCATCAAGTTCGGGAATATCTGAAAAGTCTATTTCACTGTCTGGGCGTTTATCTAATGCTTCAAGTCTTGCCTTTTGTTCTTCAGATAAGACAGGAGGTTTATTCAAATCTACTTTGTAAGTAACGGTTTTGTTCATACTGTTTCCTCTCTTTTTTCTCTGCCTGTCGTGCTGAAATAATACGGATATGATCAATCCCATTATGATCTTGTACAGTATGAGCCACCAATAAAACTGTCTGCCCGTGTACGAGACCTATCGCTTGCCAACGATATTCACCATTTTCAAAGCGATCCTGTTTGAAGACGGCATGAGCATCATAAAAAACTAAGGTTGCATCTTCAAAAGCTACACCATGTTTTTTGAGGTTTGTTTCTGCTTTATGCTCATCCCATGAAAACTCAATTTCCATAGTTGCATCGCTTTTTGTTAATATAAAAATGTTAATACAAAATTGTAAATTTTGCAAAGTTATTCCATTTTTTATTGGCAAAATATTACAGAATCGAACATAAAAAAGCCGACTTGTTTCAAAATCGGATTTTTGGGCATTTTTAGATTTTTATGGTTTAAATAAGTATCTGATATTTCAATTAATATACAAGTGTATTGCGTATAACCGCCATTATGTTAAATGGAATGTTTATGAGAAATTAATAGTCTATTTTTGTTTGAGATTGAAGTATATTTAAAAAAGTTAAGTTGTTTTTTTAAATG
>NZ_KB850175.1:0-4618 GCF_000369745.1 Acinetobacter sp. CIP 64.7
TTGCAAGATAAAGGTGTACTTATTGCAAGATAAAGGTGTACTTATTGCAAGATAAAGGTGTACTTATTGGTGTTTTTATTCCTATTTATCAATTGATTATAGGAGCTAAAAATTAAAAAATTAAAAAATATTAAAAAGAGGGGAGTGCTTAAAACTGCCCTAGGTACTCGCTAAAGCTCGTACTTTATTGAAGCTCGTTCCTCGCTTCGAGGGGCAGTTTTTAATTAGTTTCAGTACTAACTTCTAAAAGCAAAACAGGACTATGGCACTCGCTTCGCTCGTGGCTTTTCAAAAGCAAAAACTCCAAAGTTCGCACCCATTCGGGATGCTCTGTACCTACCGTTTAAAATCGAAAGGGAGCTTGTAATCAGAGAAAAGGCAAGCGTGAAATTTTGATGATGCTCAATCGCTCGTAGACACTCGCTCGGTTCTTATTATCTAGGTTTTAATTATTTAATGGAGCTAATCAAAGTTGTGAAACATTGATTAAATAATAAGCGTGGAACATGAGAAATCATAAAAAAAGCCCACCTTGGGGAAGATGGGCTATAAAATTTTAAATAAGTATTTGAATTTCAAAGTTTATTATAACACGTTTCGTATAAGGTGTATTATTTTAATTTTAGGAAAATTTAAAAAATAAAATTACTACACCCCCTGTTACAAAAAATTACATCGAAGTATCATTATTCAATAATTTAAACCAGTTTGGTTAAGCTTATGGATATCTATATCATTGGAATTATTATTTGTTTCATAATTATATTGATCTTAATAATTTCAATGTTGAAAGACTATTTTGATAATCCTTTTCATAAATAGCGGTTTGGAGTGAACTTGGCTAAGTTCTCAAGATGATGAAACAAAACAGCAGATTAACGATATGGTGCGTCATATCATGGGGTTGAAACGTGTTTAATTAAAATTTAGCTCGATGCTTTGAAATATGGCTTTTGCCATGTTTTAAAGTCGAGCCACTTTGCAACATCCGTTATTAATAAGATTAAGAGAAGAGCCGAGCAAAGTATTTATCAGTAATTATTTAGGATCAATCACACAATAATCCTTATTCGTTCCGTGACAGTCATTTTTCATGATCCGCACACAAGATTTACCATTACAATTTTTAATATCTAGGTTGTAACTCTGTTCTAACCAAGCTGCTTCTGCTCGTCGCTGCTGGATTTCATCAAAACTTGGAATAAATAAAAATATAAAAGACAGGAAAACTAATACCAGACTAAGGAAAATTGCACACAACAAGGCAATAAATCTGTAGTTCAATTTATCGGTGGCTTTATCTAACTCCTGAATACGACCTTGAAGGGCACGTGTAGCATCTTGATTTGCGTTATTTAGGGTCTTTTTGCTCTGTTCTAGTATCCCACTAGCTACTTTATTGTAAAACGTCTCTAATCGCTTGTTATCATCTGCTATGGCTCCCCTGTATTCTTTCATGGATGCCAATAAAATATATAACTGGTCATCTAGATCATTTTGATTACTCATAATGACATTCCGCCTCTACTTCGTTTTTGAGATGCCTTGCGGAGTGCTTGCTCGGCTCGTTGTCTATCTAATTCTTGCTGTCGCTTCATTTCCGCTTGGCGTTCCAGTTCTAGACGTTTGCTTTCTTGATTCTTCTGCCATTGATCAAAACCTTGATCAACACGGCTTAAACCACGCTGTAAAACGCTCTCTTTTTGCTGTTTCTGTTGGTGAAGCTGTTGGGTATTTTGCTGTTTGACGTTGTCATTAAAACGGCTAATTTCAGTATCTATGCCTTGTCTGCGTAATTGGGTGACTTTGGTGCCTTCATGGATGGTGGCTTGTAGTCCGTTGTTCTGATCGGCATAGCTGCGGTGGTCTATTTTTTCTCGATAGCCTGCACGTTCCAATGCTTTGTTGGCTAAGTCTGCCCAAGTTTCTCGAATTTGCTTAATATCTTCTTGGGTTGTCCCCATACCAAGGCTTTTTCGTTTGGCGTTGCTGAGTTCGATATCGGTTTTGGTGGTCAGGGTGAGTTTATTGTCAGTGTCCAATTCGGCTTTTCGGGTGGTAAGCATGATATGGGCGTGATGATTCTTATCATTACCGCCTTTGCTAGGTTCATGAATAGCTAAATCTGCAATCACGCCATAGCGATCAACTAAGGACCTGGCAAAGTCTTTTGCCAAGTCCTTACGTTGATCAGCGTCTAATTCATCAGGTAGGGCAATCACCCATTCTCTAGCAGTTCGGGCATCTTTACGGTTTTCGGTTTTTTCTGCCAAGTTCCAAAGTTTGCCACGGTCAATTTCAATATCTAGATTAGATATAATTTCAGAATGGGCGACACCTTCTTTTCTCGTAAAGTCATGGGTCAGTCCTGTGCGTTCATCTTCTAGTTTTTCTCCTGCACGATAGGCACTTGATGCAACCGCAGTTCGTCCTGAACTTCGGTTAACTGTTTTAGTTGAACAATGATAGATTGCCATGCAGTCGCCTTGAGATGCTTTTGCTTTTAAAAAATTGCGTAGCAGTTTTTTTGAGGTTAAGGGGATTCCCCTTACGCAAACTTTGACTTGGATGAAATTTAAGTCGTAAGTGCGCATTTCATGAAAAACACGATAGCATATAGCCCGCTTGAATTTCAATTTATAGGGTCTTATGCTTGAGTGGTTTTCTATATCCCGAAATTAAACGTTATGACAAAATCTGCTGAAAATATCGAAAAGAAAATTGAAGCTCAATTAGAAAAGCTGAAACAGTTAAAAGCCCAAAAACAGGCTATCGAAGCAAGAGAAAAAACGAAGCAGAAGGAACAGGAAAGAAAGGACGATACAAGACGTAAGATTTTGCTCGGTTCTTACTTGATTAAAAAGATGAATGCTAACGAAGCCAATAAAGAAAAAATACTCACAGAACTTAATGAATATTTAACTGAAAATAGAGATAGACAGCTTTTTGACTTACCAAATATTGAGGAAAATTAATTATGAATAAAGCCGATTTAATTTCCAAATTAGCGCCTAAATTAAACATTACCCAAGATGAAGCAAGAATTGTTCTAAATTCTGTTCTTGAGGTAATCACAGAAGCCTTAGTTGAAGAAAAAAATGTCCGATTAGTTGATTTTGGTACTTTTTCAGTAAAACAACGTGCAGAACGAATGGGTCACAATCCTAAAACTGGAGAAAAACTTAAAATTCAGGCTAAGGAAATTGTTACTTTTAAACAAGGTAAGGCTTTGGGAGAGCAATTTATTGTTAAGCCAAAACAAAAAAGTAAAGCTAAGAAGAAAGCCTAATTTTTCTTAGCTCTTTGTTTTTCTTGTTCGGCTTTATACTCTGGAATTAGCTTATTTAAGATCTTTTGGATATTTTCGATCTGCAAATTATCCCGATAGTAAATTAAATCCTCTATTTTGCTTTCCATCTGCATTTTTTCGGTGGGTTCGGCATTTTGGGATATTCGGGATAATAGGAAGATATAACCGCATATATTTTCCCTTGCAATTTCATAATTAACGATGTCGAGGTATTCAGCTTGAATGCCTTGAAATTCTTCTAATAGGTTAGTTAATTTCATCATGCTTGAAACCCTGCTTTCTCTAAACATGGGTAAAGCTCTCTGAATTTTTCAGGCTCTAAAAGCATGTCAGCGATACGAATAGCAAATTGCTGAAAGCTTTCCGTACCTTGTGAGTATTTGCTCATTTCGGGCATTTCAGACATTTTATTGGCAAATAAGTGGCGCTGAGCATCAGTCATTTTGATGAAAAAATCAGGGGTGTTTGGGTCACGCTTAGAATCTAATTTTTTCGGCTGTGATTTTTGCTTAAACTTAAATGAAAAACCAATAATTGAACGACCACGTTTGTGTTGTTCATACTCTGCTTTTATATCTGTGTACTTATTAATTTGATCAATGGCAAGGTGTAAAACTTTTTCTTTAAATTGCCCCATTCTCTTGTATTCGTTGGGTTCTATGCCTAATTTTAATCTAAGCTCTTCTAGCTCTACCATAGTCACTTTGCCTGTACTACGCCATGCAATAAGCAACTCATACAAGCGTATAGCGTAAACACTAGTTAAACTGCTGACTTGCTCTAGTTCATAACTGGTGAAGTGTTTTTCTAAATTTGTAATCAACGGTACAACATCATCAGAAAACTTAATACGAACAAGAGCTTCATTCTCTACATAAGATATTCGTTGTACCCATCGACTTATTACATTCTCAATGTTGCCCTTTTGAGTCAGCTTTTGATAGCTAAATCTACGATCAAATAGGCTTTTGCAAGCATCTTTAAGAACTTTATAGGCTGTATTTCTATGAACATTGAAATGGTTGATATAGCTTTCAGCATGAATCGTCAAATCTTTATCATTGGGTGTATTTGATTGCCTAGCTTCAAGTATGGCTAACAGTATTAAACGTTGTTCTGATAGGTCTAAATTATAACTGGCATTTATTAGTGCATTATCTTTAACGACTAGTTCCTTTTTCATAAGCACACATGTTTTTTTAAAGTATATAAGTACACTCTATTTTGTTGAGTGTCACTTTGCAAGATAAAGGTGTACTTATTGCAAGATAAAGGTGTACTTATTGCAAGATAAAGGTGTACTTATTG
>NZ_KB850176.1:0-4582 GCF_000369745.1 Acinetobacter sp. CIP 64.7
TCTGAGCCGTTTTTCTTCGAGGACAGCGTAGCTAAAAGCTGCGCTCCGCAGACGAAAATCGGCATTTTTTGGCGAAATCCAAGAGTAACAGATTTAAAAAATTGACTTCGTAATACGTCACTTTTTCGCAAAAAATTAAACTAAAACGGACTTGGGGAATCATAGCCACGGTCATTTTTCTTTGTCTGTTCTTTCGCTCGTTGCAACTCCCTACGCTGATCAAGTTGATCTAAAGCCTCGAAGATACTTGTTGGATTAAACCCGCTAGATTTTGTTGATATTGCTCTACTGAACTCATTTTCTCGATCACTCGTTCTGTCAGTGGCTTCAATTTGATTTCTATCACGGCTTGTACCAAATTCGGCAAGATGTTCTCTATTATCGTCTCTGCTTGATTCTCGATGTTCAAGTCTGTTACTAACTGCTTTAAATGGCTCTCTAATCGCTGTTTTAAGCTGTTCTCCAAATTTTTCAATAAATCGGCTGACAACTTCGGATTCTGTAATTGCTTGATGATATTGATCAGCTCGTTGCTTTGCTCTCTCAATTGATTGCAGTGCTTCACCAGTTCGTTGTTGTATTTCTCCAATTCGTCTATGGTTCGATTCTGAGTCTGAATAAGCTGTAAGGCTTGCTCTAGCTGCTTCTGTTGCTCTTTGAGCTGCTGTTGATGTTCTTCGATAATCTGTAATAACTGCGCTTCGAGATTCATTTAACGCACCTCCCTTACTATTCCAAGCGGTCTCGTCCCATTGTCCAGTGCGTAACTCTCTTTTACGTTCGGGTCTAACTCTACGCACAGTTTCCCCCCACATTCCATTGTGAGCATGCTTCCGCCTCGTGATTTCAGATAATCGACTTTGTTCTGCATCTCGTTTATGTCGTTGTATTTGCTCTTGCTTACGTAGCCTAGAGCAATACTCGATATAAGCAAAATAAGAGCTATCGAAGCTAAAACTATATTTGATGTAAAAAGGGTTTTCTTGATCTTGGCTGTTTCGGCTATTCCTTGGCTCATGCTGTTCAATTGAGCTGATTGGGCTTTTAACTGCTCGAGCTGCTCTGCCTGTTGGCTCAAAAGGTTGGCTGTTCCTTCCGTTTGCTGCTGTAAAAGTTCGGCTAAACTCTGACTCGCGGTTTGGGCTGAATTTAGGCTCTGTTTGGCTTCGTTCAAGAGATTGGTAGCGTCCTTCGTTGTATTTTGAACGTCCTCCTGCAAGCTCTGTAAATCTTTTTTCGAGCTGTTCAGCAAGCTTTTTGTGTTCTTCTGGAATAAACCTATTTTCTCTTGATGCTCTTGCATCACTTGTTTCTCTTGTTCGATTCTCAAAGTAAGATTCGACACTAAATTCTGACTCATAAAATGCACCCTTTAAGCGTATCGCTTTATCTGCACCATCTAATTTTAATGAAATGAACTTGTCACTAATTCGGGTGACTTTTCCAAGCTCTGAAACAGCGTCTAAAACGTCCGTTCTATCTTTGATGAAATCAAAATAAATACGTTGTTCTATAAGGCTTCCAACCACTTCACGAATATCATTAACAGACTTACCTTTTAAGCCTGCTCGAACTGCGGCAGCATCTTGAAAGTGAGCGTGGTCAGGCGTTTGAGTATCATGTTGTAAAGTCGGGTCATCAGGTCGTGACCACCCTTTTGAATAGTTGAAGTAGTCCCGGAGAGGATCAAAATATTTCTCATGCCCTGGAGGAGCAATATTCAAGGCCTTGCCCGTGTCCAACTCAATTCGTGGCACTAAAAAATGTACATGCTTGGAGCCATCATCTTCTTCATGCAAAACGGCTGTGAAGTGATACTGGTTTGGCTTTAAGCCCGCAAAGGCATGCTTTTCAAATGCTTCTAAAACTTGGTCAATTTCATCATTAGTGGGGGCATCATCTTTCGACCACGCTATGACTCCGCTCGTATATTTCCATTCGTTTTGAATAGATTCAGCAAGGGCAGTAAACGTCTGAGGATCTCCCCTCAAAACTTGAACATCAGGGCGAGGGCGGTTCAGGTGATCAACGTCATCAATTAAATAACTTGCAGCTTTTGCAGGGTCGCCTTTTCCATGCTTAAGAAATTTAATGTACATCCACTGCCCTCCTTTTTTTCAAAGCTCTTTCTCTTGCACGACTTACGGCTTCTGGGCTTCGTTCAATTTTCGGAAGCTGACCAAGCCAATGATGTAAGTCATTTTGGATTTGGCTTAACGTATGAAAACATTCAAGAAAAGAAAATTTAGAAATAGCATTAGGGTCTTGGCGAATAAAATTTAAAAACTTCGCAATTTGATTGATGTTATTTCCAATTCTTCCAATTTGAAAAAGTACGGCAGGGTCTGCTTTTGGTGGTTGTTTAGCTGCGCGTTGTTTTTTCTTTGGCTCAATTGAACCCTCAATAATTTCACTGGATACAGTCTGGAATTCGGCTCTGATTTTTTGACAAATTAAAGCATTCACAAACTCACTAAAATTTAGGTCATGATCAGCTAAATATTTTTCTAATTGCATCGACTCAAGTTCAGTTAAACGCAAGCGTTTAATTTCTGTTCTTAGATTTTTCTTCTTTGCCATGACATTTCCCTAAATTAAATCCGCAATGGATTGGGGTCTTAGGGGTGAAACCCCTAACAAGCACCACGTGACACAATAAACAACATTACGTAGTAAGGGCTGTTTTTGTGGCTACGGGGTAGGCTTGCTTAGTTACAGTAGCATGTTGAAATTGCGATAACAATGTTCGGTACGAATGTTGTTATCCAAGTTCAAAGGCTATCTGTAATTATTGCGGTACTGAATAAAATCAAGAGTAGGATTGTTTGAGAAAGAAGAAGCAAGAGCAGAACTTTCTGTTTCGTAGCCTCAATGTTTGAATATTTATGGTTGAATTGGTTTAAAAGAAAAAAGCACCCTATCGGGCTATTATCTGATTTAGGCTTGCACTTTCCGATCTAAAACTTACTTGGTAAGTGTATATAACGGTGCTGCTAAGAAACAAATTGGTAATAACAAGGCTAGACATCCCGTAATTAAGTATGCAGTGCCTTCTGATTTATTAAGTTCTACCTGTATTACTTTATGAATAGGTTTTATTAAGTCATCAACTATGGCTCTACTAAAAAGCTGTAAGAACATTAATATAGGGATAAGAAGAATTACTGTTTTGTACGATATGTTTTTACCATCAAAAACGAAACTAGATAAATACGCTAACGTAATTCCAAGCAAAGATACATTTGCATAAATACTTGATAATTCGACAATTAATTTATTTAGCTTTTTATCGTTCTGACTCATTAAAGTTTTATCCAATTTTGTAAAGTTCTAACTGATATATTCAATTCAAGAGAAATTTCTTTATTACAAAAACCTTGTTTCAGCATTTCTTTTGCTCTTTTTCTTTTTTCATCATAAAGAGCTGATCTCGCTTTTCCTCCATTAGATGAATCACCTTTTCGTCCGCCTAATGCCCCTTTGTATACCTGACGCTGTATAAACTCTTGGTAATGATATGCGTCTTTTTTCCAACAGTAACGGCTTATGCTCTTTGCAATGCTTTTAATCTCGTTGTACTGCAACGGCTCTGTAATGCCTTCATTGAGCTTTAAACAGTGGTCTATAACAGCCTGTAGCCAATTGTTATAAGCCTTACCACGATATTTCCTGATCTCAACATATGCCCAATGGCGTGCAGTATGGAAAATGTAGCAATTACGCCCAAGTCCTACTGCTTCATCCTGTTTCGGGGCTTTTTTCGCGTCCTGCCAACTAATATCTAGTTTCGAAGATAACTCATTCAGTGAGTAAGGCTTTTTTCTTATGCTGTACGTGCGCCATTGCTCGTGCATGGGGTTTTTACTGATTAAGCCTGAGTATCCAACATCAGCATTAAAAAGCTCGTGTAAACGCAAATAAACGGCATTTGCGAGCATGATTGGCTTCTGTCTGCTTGCATCAGTTGTATAAATTGGAGTTTTTAGCTCGAAAAATGCATGTAATCGTCCGTTTTGAGGATTTTCAGCAACAAAATTCGGCATTGGTACGCCATCAAGTGAATATAAAATTTCACTCAGGGCTGATTCATAGTCGAGATCAAGCACAAAGTAATACTGATAAAACGGACTATTTGGCTGAATGTACTTGAATGCCAGTGCTGTATCTCTCGGACGTATTTTTAGACCTGTGCTCAGATCATCCGTACAGTATGGTTTGGTCGGTAAGTTACCGATAAAGCTAGGAAATAGCTCAATTTGAGACTGTATTTTATTCATTTATAACAGTAACCGCTTGCAAAGCTCGCAAACACTGCTAAAATTAAATCAAGTTTCAGGTGTTTTAATTCTAGTGTTTTCAAGCATTTATTAAAATCCACAAAAAAAGCCAAGCTCGCCAAAGTCGGGCTTTTTTTGTACCTGTATGAAATGTATCACTGTTCTTGTGATAATTCAAAAAACTTTACCCATCATTGACTTATGTCAGATTCTGAGCCGTTTTTCTTCGAGGACAGCGTAGCTAAAAGCTGCGCTCCGCAGACGAAAATCGGCATTTTTTGGCGAAATCCAAGAGTAACAGATTT
>NZ_KB850177.1:0-61059 GCF_000369745.1 Acinetobacter sp. CIP 64.7
TTGAAAAGGCTAAGACTGATGCCGAAGCGGCGAAAGCAGCAGCTCAAGCAAAAGTTGAGGCATTACCAGCGACAGAACAAACTGCCAAAGATGCGCTTGATGAACGCTTAGAAGCATTGACTGACCCAGTGATTACAGTTCCTGCGGTGAACGATGCAGATGGCAACAATGAAATCGACCCTGTGACTTTAGCGACGATTAATGAAGACCAATCGTTTATCGTGAGTAAAGCAACATTGTTGGCTAAAGCTTTGAATCCGAATGCTACGATTACCAATTTAAGTTCGGCTGACGGTACATTTACGGACAACGGCAATGGCACATGGACATTTACACCAAAAGCGAACTATGCAGGTAATGCACAGTTCACTTATAAGATTGATGGTGTAAATGCTTCTGCAAAAGTTGCAATTACTGCCGTTGCCGATGCAGTCAACATTACCCTAAAACAAGATATTTGGGATAACAATGCTTCAGGCGGTGCAACAGGAACAGTGCCATTACAAACCCCACCACCATCGACTGGACTGATCTTCAAAAAATATACCAATATTTTAGAGGATGCATACGTTGGGAGTGGTAGTACTGCTGTCAATTTAAGAGCTGCGTTTAAAGCCAATATTTTGGAAGGCAAAATGGAGGCTAAAACACCGACAGAGCAAGGGCGTGAACTGACTGTAAGTGGTGACATTACCCAAAGGAATGGCGTATCTTTCACTGGACTCATCTACTTAGAAGCAGGTAAACAATACAGCTTCAAAGGTTACTCAGATGACGGTATGCATATTGAACTAGGTGGTCAAGTACTGGTCACTACAACTGGTGATGCTTATGGAAACTATGGTCCAACTGCGAATAATGCAAATGGTATCCCGAATGTGGGTGTCTTTACTCCAGCACAATCGGGTTATTACACCTTAGAAGCCTATTTCACCAATATGAATGATGCGGGCAGCTACTCGATTGATATTTTGGAACGTCAAAATGGTGCAACGACATGGCCTACGACAGGTAAGCCATTAACCTCAGACAATTATTCAATTTATGGTACTGCTGAAGAATTGATTAGTTTAGGTGCTAATGTCGGTACATTTGTGCCAAATACGACAGGTAAAAATGACGGTGGTTATTTCTCTGCCGAAGCGGTGGATAATGGACTGAAAGATACCTTAATTAAACTGGCAGGTATTCAGGTTGATCTGATTGATACTGATGGTTCGGAAACAGTGACAGCCTTGGTGATGGGTGATATTCCAGTCGGTGCAATTTTGACCGATGGTACACACACCTTTACGGCAAGTAATGGCAATACTTCGGTCAGTATTAAAGATTGGGCATTGAACAAACTTAGTATTCAGCCACCTTTGGGTTATACAGGTACGTTTAAGCTTAAAGTTTCTGCCACTACGTTCGAAGGCAGTAATGGTGATACAAAAGTAACAGACAAAGATATGCCTGTTACGGTCATTGATTTTAACTCGGGTACAGGTGGTTTAGATCCGAACTTAAAAACGAGTAATGACTTGTTTACTAAAGGGACAACAGGTAATGACTTACTTAATGCACCAACGGTTGCAGCTGATGTAAGAAAGGTCAATGTAAGTATCAATGGTGAAACAGGTAAAAATACTCCATGGGCGATAAGTTTTGCTGGAGGAAAATCTGGCATAAGTATCACCAAAGTGGTTATTGATTTGAATACTTCTGTTAATGCGGATGTGCATTTTGGTGCATCTGGGGGGTTGTTTAGTCCAACCAAAAATTTATCGTCCTTTGATAGCAGTTCTGTTCACGATAGCATTATTAATAATACTTTAGTGAATAATTATGCAATCAGTGGAGATAAGAATAATTCGGGTAACCGCGAGCCGCAGATATTAACTATTAACTTTAATACAAGTGGAACCAATCAGTTTATTTCAGGCCAGAGCTTTAAATTTGCTGCCGATACCGATACTACTCAAGAAAGAAATGATAGTTATGCCGATCAGGTGGCGGGTTCAACCATTACTATTTACTTTAATGATGGTACTAGCCAAACACTGACGTACGAGCATCTAAGTGGCAGTGGAGCATCAAGCACAGCAGGTTCTGAGTTCGAAATCAACTATGCAAAAGGTGCTTATATCGATGGCGGTGAGGGTAGCGATACCATCTCTGGATCAGGTGGCAATGACTACCTTGTCGGTGGCGAGGGCAACGACATACTTCATGGCGGTGCAGGTAACGATTATCTTCTGGGTGGTTCAGGTGATGACACGCTCAATGGTAATGATGGCAATGACACACTCCTAGGCGGCGTAGGTAATGACATCCTTAATGGTGGTGCAGGTAACGATATCCTTGATGGTGGTGCAGGTAACGATATCCTGAATGGTGGTGCAGGTAATGACATTTTAACAGGTGGTTTAGGTATCGACACCCTCATTTACAATGTCTTGACTGCTGGCGATGCCACCGCAGGTAATGGTAAAGACAACTGGACGGATTTTGAAACACAAGACAAAATTCAGTTTGATCAGAATTTCTTTACTGGACTGCTTGCGTCTGATTTAAGTGATACTGCAAAGGTCGGGAAGTTTATTAGCGTCAGCAATGATGCGAATGGCAATGCCGTACTTAAAGTTGATCGTGATGGTGACTTAGCGACTTATGGCAAAACTGATTTGCTGGTAATTGAACATCAAGCAGGTTTAACCTTGCAACAACTACTTGATAATCATCAAATTATCATTGGTTAATTTATGGGGGTAGATTGAGCTACGGCTTGATCTGCCCAGCACTTAAAAAAGCAGTGTGCGATGCATGCTGCTTTTCTTTGTTTTTAAATGCAGCTTGAAATGCGGCATCAGCGAATCAATTGTATAGTTGATTTTTATTGTAAATTTGTTATGAAAGATGTGGCGCACATGGCTTTAAAATAGGCAGGAATGCTGCTATAAAAAACAGCAGTACAACGCTTTTTTGATTTGTAACCATAATATAAAATTCGACACTTAGACCATGAAATTAACCCAATCCAAGATATGGTTATGCTTGTTTTTACCCATATCTAGCACGTTTAGCACTGCTTATGCAGCGCCCTCCTCATCTTATTTTGATGCCAGTAAAAATAGAATTCAGCAGCTATTCGCACCGCAATCTGCAACTGCAAACCAAGTCAACTTGCAGCAGTTTAAGCAATTTCCATTAGATATTCAGTCGCTACAAGAACTGTTGCCTGTAGTGACTAGCACGGCTCAAAATACTGGACATTCCACAACAAATGCCGCAACGGTCGGATATGTAGCCGAACTAGGCTTACAAGATGCCATTCAACAAGCGCTACAACGCCGCCCTGAAATTACCCGCAGTATTGCCACTTTGGCAGGGCAAGCCGCAAATATCGATGCAGCTAAGGCGCAGTATTATCCACAAATTTCAGGTGGTATCAGCACCGCTGACTTAACCACAGGTGAACGGGGCAGACAACTTTACAGCCTATCGGCAACCCAAGTCCTGTATGACTTTGGCAAAATTAAAAGTGCGGTCAATATTGAACAAGCCAAATTATTAGAAGAACAGGCCAATGTGCTCGTGAGTATTGATGATATTGCCTATCAAACCGCCAATGCCATCGTCAATATCAACCGTTATCGGGAAATTGTTAAAATTGCGCATCAGCAAATTCAAGGCATCGCTCGAATTGCCGAAATTGCCAATTTACGTGCGCAAGCAGGGATCAGTAGTCAGGCCGACCCCGTACAAGCTCAGTCCAATGTAGAGGCAGCTCAGTCCAATTTACTCGTCCAAGAAAGTCAACTCAAGCAATATCAACAAACGCTAAGAACCCTTTTGGGCTATGACGTGTCCAATATACAACTGAGCTTGCCTGATACCGTGATTCGTCATGCAGGGCTATATGAAGAACCCAGCTTTAGCCAAATTCCGAAAATGATGGCGGCACAGGCTGCGGTACAAGTGGCACAATACCAAAGCCAAGAAACCAAACGCAGTGTTTACCCTAGTATTTATGTCAAAGGCAGTTTAAATCAGGCACTTAATGGAAAAAATCCCAATAATAATGAAGATGATGGCATGTATAGTTCAGTCATGCTAGAAGCCAACAGCAATTTTTTCCAAGGCGGTGCTTTACGTGCCAAACAACGCTCAGCGGCGTATGCCGAGCAGGCAGCCAAAGCCGAGGTGCAAAGCGTGTACTTAGATGTTTTAGATCAAATTCGCTTGATTCGAGAGCAAATTGATAATAAACAAAAGCAAATGGAGGTTTTAGCACTGCGAAAAAACACCACTGCCCGTACCAAAGAACTGTATCAAGAACAATATAAATTGGGCACCCGTACCGTGGTGGACTTGTTAAATTCCGAGCAGGCAATTCACAGTGCAGCGCAAGAAATTGAAACCGCCCGTTACGATATTTATGCAGGCTTAATTCAATATATTCATGTCACAGGGCGCTCCCGTGATCTTTACCAACTCAATAACACTAAAATTCAAGGGGTGGAGATTCAGCCATGAGTACCGCTATGCACTACCAGCCTTGGCTACAAGCCGTTTTAACAATTGCCAAACATTATCGCATTGAAGCTTCGGAAGAGCGTTTACGTTTACAACTGGACTGGAACCCTAACCCATCTA
This sequence comes from Acinetobacter sp. CIP 64.7, assembly GCF_000369745.1. GTDB lineage: Bacteria > Pseudomonadota > Gammaproteobacteria > Pseudomonadales > Moraxellaceae > Acinetobacter > Acinetobacter fasciculus. Next base: position 4,639 of record NZ_KB850177.1, read on the forward strand.
GCGATGAGTTGGTGACTCTGATGGGGCGGCAAATTGGCCTACAGGTCAGAGCCAGTGCCTTTAGTCCCGAAATCTTAAACCCTTGGCGTTTACCTGTGCTCATTGCCATGCACGATGGGCAGGTCGGGGTGTTAGATAAACTCGATGCCGCAGGCAATGCCAGCGTACAATTTAGCGGTGACCAAGGCTTGGCACAAGTGCTCACGCTGCAACAACTGCAACACAGCATACAACATGTCTATATTTTACGCCCTGAAAAATCGATCCCCGATGTGCGGATTGATGAATATGTCAAACCCTATGAGTCGAGCTGGTTTTGGTCAATTGTCCTGCGGGATTGGAAACGCTATATCGATGTCATGTTTGCCTCTTTAATGGCCAATATTTTGGCTTTGGCGACGGTTTTATTTTCCATGAACGTCTATGATCGGGTGATTCCAGCCCAATCGATTCCGACCTTGTGGGTGTTGGCAGGTGGGGTATTGTTGGCGGCGATCTTTGAATTTAGCATCCGTGTCGCCCGTATTTATTTGTCGGATATTATTGGCAAACGGGCCGATTTGAAAATTTCAGATCGGGTTTTTGGTCATGCGCTACGCATTAAAAATAAAGACCGTTCCAAGTCCACAGGCACCTTTATTTCCCAAATTCGAGAACTGGAAGGCGTACGGGAATTGGTGACTTCGACCACCATTTCAGCGGTGGCCGATTTACCGTTTTTCTTATTGTTCTTGGGCATTTTTTGGTTAATTGGCGGCGATTTATTTTGGGTGATGTTGGCTGTGGTGCCGTTGATGATTTTACCAGGGATTTTGATTCAAAAACCGTTGGCGAAATTGGCTGCTGAAGGTATGCGCGAAGGGGCAATTCGTAATGCCACCTTGGTCGAAGCGGTACAGGGCATTGAAGATATTAAATTATTACGTGCCGAAGCACGCTTTCAAAACCAATGGAACCATATGAATGAAGTCTCGGCAGAGATTTCGATGCGTCAGCGCAAATTGGTGGGCGTGGTTGGCGCATGGACGCAAAAAGTCCAAGGTCTAACCTTTGCCATTGTGGTTTTGGTGGGCTGTTTTGCAGTCATGAAAGGCGATATGACCACGGGAGCCTTGGTGGCCTGTTCGATTTTATCCTCTCGGATGCTGGGGCCGATTGCCCAAATTTCGGGGGTGCTGGGACGTTTGCAACAAGCCAAAGTGGCCAAAACCAGTTTGGATGAATTGATGAAAAAACCTGTCGATCAGGCGGAACATGCCCATCTGATTCATCGTACAGCTTTGCACGGTCAGTATGAGCTCAGCCAAACCCTATTTAAATATGCCGAAGATGATGCGCAAGCGACTTTGGCAATTCAAAAACTCGAGATTCGTGCAGGGGAAAAAATTGCAATTTTAGGTCGCAATGGCGCAGGGAAATCGACCCTGTTACAACTGTTGGCAGGTATGCAAGAACCTGTACAAGGCAAAATTAAACTGGATGGGGTGGATTTGGGTTTAATTGACCCTGCCGATGTGCGTCGTGATATGGGCTTGCTCAATCAAAATGCCCATTTATTTTTTGGAACGGTGCGGGAAAATCTTAAATTGGGCGCACCCTTGGCCACAGATCAAGACATTTTAACGGTCTTGAAAATGACAGGGGCTTTGGATTTTGTGTTGGCGAAAAAAGAAGGTTTAGATCATCAGGTCTTGGAAGGTGGAGCAGGTTTTTCGGGCGGACAACGTCAGGCTTTACTCTTGTCACGGCTGTTATTACGTCAGCCGAATATTGTGCTGCTCGATGAACCGACCGCAGCCTTGGATGATGTCACTGAAAAACAATTGATTGATCATTTACACACGTGGCTGGGGCAAAAAACCTTGGTGATTGCCACCCACCGTCGTGCAGTGCTGGAATTGGTGGATCGTATTATTGTGTTACAAGACGGAAAAATTGTGATGGATGGCAGTAAACAACAGATCTTGCAGCAGTCAGTTTCCAATCAGGCGGAGGCAACAGCATGAGCCAGCAATCCTCGCAACCGAACAAAGTGACACACATTGAACCGCCTTTGCCAAGTGCCAGCTTATTTATTTGGATTATTGGCATAGGCTTGTTTGTGTTGTTGGCATGGGCGTGGTTATTCCAGCTTGAAGAAGTGTCCACAGGCACGGGAAAAGTGGTGCCTTCCTCTAAAGAACAAACTATTCAGTCACTTGAAGGCGGGATTTTAACCAAGCTCAATGTGCAAGAAGGACAAATTGTACAACAGGGGCAGGTGTTGGCACAGCTTGATCCGACCCGTTTGGCCTCCAATGTGGGTGAGTCGGCATCATTATTATTGGCCTCGCAAGCCACGGCTGCACGGTTGCGTGCCGAAGTGAATGGTACAGCACTGCATTTTCCTGCCGAAGTCTTAAAAGATCCCGCATTGGTACGTGAAGAAACCGCATTGTATCAATCTCGTCGTTTTAATTTAGAGGAGTCTTTGGCGGGTTTGCAGCAGGCTTTGCTGTTGGTACAGCAAGAGCTGGGCATGACCGAACCATTGGTGGCCAAAGGTGCAGCCAGTGAAGTGGAAGTGTTACGCTTAAAACGCCAAGCCAATGAACTGCGGAATCAAATGAACGATGTCCGTAACCAATATTTGGTCAAAGCCCGTGAAGAATTGGCCAAAGCCAATACCGACATTGAAACGCAAGGACAAATTGTGAAGGGTAAGTCGGACAGCCTGAGCCGTACCGTCTTTAAGTCACCTGTACGCGGGATTGTCAAAGAAATTAATGTCATGACCTTAGGTGGGGTGGTGGCACAAAATGGCAAGCTGATGACTTTGGTACCGCTGGATGAAAAACTGCTGATTGAAGCGCGGATTTCACCACGAGATATTGCCTTTATTCACCCAGGTCAGGAAGCATTGGTTAAAGTCACCGCCTATGACTATTCCATTTATGGCGGACTCAAAGGTAAAGTCACGGTGATTTCACCCGACACCATTCGGGATGAGGTCAAGCAAGACCAGTTTTATTATCGGGTCTATATTCAAACCAACAGCGATAAACTGAACAATAAAGCAGGGCAGCAGTTTAGTATTACCCCAGGTATGGTAGCCACAGTGGATATTAAAACGGGTCAGAAAAGCGTGTTAGATTATCTGATTAAACCGTTTAATAAAGCGCAAGAGGCGTTAAGAGAGCGTTAAGATTTTGGTTTAAATCAGGTTTTTAGTAATACTTATTGGCTATTTGTTTAAGCTTTGAGGGTTGCTTAGTTTTTACCCGAGTGTTCGAAATTGCATTGAACTGCAAGCACAGTCTGTAATAGAAATGAACAATGAGCGCCACAGGCGCTCATTTTTATGGCTGTTTTTGCAGTTAAAAGCTGCGGGAGAGACCGAAGAACAATGGGGTCTGATGCGCTTGATCAATTAAAGGGCTGTTTGAAACTTTGGATGGCAAAATCTTATGGGTCACCACCGCACTGCTACGCCAGTTGGCATTGATGTTATAACTCGCGCCAAGCGAAACGTGAGGAATCACCACGTTCTCTGGATGATATTGAGTGACACCTTTGGCCACTTCAGCATCTAAGGTACCATAATAATAATTCGCTCGATCATCCGATAACCACGTTGCGCCAATATTCGGAATGATGCTGAGTTGCGGGGTTAAGCGCCAAAAATATTGATAATTCAGTTTTGCGGCCGCCGCATCACTGGCATTACCGATATCGGTGAGCACTTGAGTCGAGAGGACACCGTATTGACCTTTCCACATGCATTCTAAGCTAGCATCTGCACTCATCTGCACTCATCTGCACTCATCTGCCGATCTTCAAGTTGTTCTCTGCTTAAATTGTGCTTGGCTAGTTTGGCACGATTCAAATCATCTACCTCTAAAACATCCAGATTGGCGCTTAAAATTGCACTGATGTTAAATGCCTGATCTTGATATAAATGCATACCACCATAACGGTGACTGGACTTGAGTCAAGAGTATCTGGCTGTACCTTGACGCAGAATCAACAAGGAAACCGAGGGATCACGGGGTGTAATTCGATCACAGATTGGATGAAATCATATGAAGAATATATTTTCTCAGACTGGACTGACCTTGATTGAGCTGATAATTACGATTGCCATTCTAAGTTTGCTGTTGATGATGGGGAGCAGTCTGAGACAGCGTTGATTATAGTGCAAAAGAGAGCTCGAAGAAGTGAACCGTACCGAGTTTGTTGGAGCCCCATTTTCTTGAGATAAGAAGGATTGCTTCGCAAGACGTAGCAAAGCGTAGTGTCCCGATGAAAAAAGTAAAATATACCCCCCGAAATCAGAGAAAGCGCAGTTCAATAATTAGGGTCTGTTGACACTTACTGTTCATAATTAACCCTATAAAGGTAGCCATAAAAATATACAGGCTAAGGCAACAGAACTTTGATAATTTCTTTTGAGCTTGTCATATCGAGTAGCTATTCCTCTAAATTGCTTTAATCTACAAAACATATTTTCAACTAAATGCCTGATTTTATATAAATACCAGTCCATATGGTCATTGTTCGATTGGCTATTCGTTTTCTTTGGTATATTCGCTTTAGTCCCTGTTTTCCTGATCTGTTCACGCAGTGGTTCTGAATCATAGCCTTTATCTGCGCATACCACCTTTGTCTCTTTTAAATCTAATGTTGATATTAAATCAGGCGCAACTTTAACATCATGTGTGGTTCCATCGGTAATCATGAAATCAATAGGATTGCCATGTGCATCAACAATCAAATGTATTTTTGAGGAGTTTCCTCCTACACTTTTAGAAATAGATTGATTCGCTATGCCGGCAGAATGTTGATGAGCACGTACATGAGAGCCATCAATAAAAATCCACTCCATATCGGGGCATGATGCTAATAATTTGAATAATCTAAGTAACTTACCGCTGCTTGACCAACGATTAAAACGTTTGAAAATAGAGTTGGAATGACCAAAACAAGAAGGAATATCTCGCCACGGACAGCCTGTTCTAATTCTATAGAGAATAGCTTCAATAAAATTGCGTAAATTTGAGTTGTGGTGAATGGATAAATTACGCAGAATAACTTTCAACTTTTGCCAGTGTTGATCTGTCAGCATGGTACGAGGCATAGCGAATAGTAAAATTGGGTTTGGCGATTTGATTTTACTACTTCGCTATTTTTTTAAGCTAAAAGTGTCAACACACCCTAATAGAATCCGAAAAAGATTATCCATCGAATTGGGCCGCAATTACAGCTAAGATTGGTTGTACGCCTGAAACACTTTGTATTCTTGTCAAAGTACAATAGATAATGGTCTGACCATTGAAAATAAGAGGTATTTTACTATTTTAATAGTTATATAATAGCGAAAACTGACTATATTTTACTATTAAAATAGAATTATAGAGGGGTATACAACACACCATGGAAATCATAAATTGATCAGTAAATTAATCAGTTTTAAAAAGTTCCTCTTGGTGTAATGCAGCGATAGGTCTATGCAGGGTAACAGGCGCTATGTCATCTAACTCATTAAGCTGAACAGATCGTGGGCGACCAATACATGCTAGATGTAAGCAAAATTTAAATGCAGCAAGAGCATGACCATCTTTTACTGAGTAGAGTTGTAGACGAGGAAATTCCTCTTGAGTTGATGGATGTTTATCTGTTGATGCTTTTGCTAATTTGAAAAGTTGAGGCTGTTGTTTAGCATCTAACTTTGTTTGCAAATCTTGTCCAAGTAAGTGCCAAAATTTGGCAGGAAATAAAGCCTTAACTTGGGAGTAAAAATGTTCGAGTTGATCGATATCCTTCCAGCGATAATGGATACCGGTATGTGAAGCAGTCACTCGATTTAAAAATACATTCAGGACGTATGCAATTTGTGTTGGTTTTTTACGAGCTATTTTCTGTAGATGTTCAAAAAAATAAGTCACTGCATGAAGCTCTTCAGCGCTATCAAGCATTGCTGGTTTTAAGTGGGTTGAGCTATCAATACTAAATAAACGGGGATTCCCTTTTTTTGATTTAATGTTTGCTAAATTTAGGGCATTTTCATACCAATAATTGACGAGTTCTTCTGGCAAGCACATACGTTGAGCTGTACTTTTAGGATCTTTAGTAGTCTCCAATATATTGAGCGTTTCATAGAAGCGTTGAAGTGAAATTTTAGAATCTTCTGTTCCAACAAAGAAATCAAAAAAATCATGGGATTGATCTATTTGTAACGACAGTTCATCTAAAATGTCAGTAGCATTACTTTGAAGCCATTTTGTTCGATCGTTCAATAATATAGTTGCTAGAGCGGCCTGGTTTTTTTCAAAATTAAAGTCTTTTTCATCATTTGTTATTTGCAAATTTTTAAACGTTGCATTGTGGCCCATAATTTTTTTAGCCAATTCATTAGGCATATCTGGATGATGTTTTAGTAGTTTTTGACCAGCTATGAAATAACTTAAATGAATATAGCTTTTGAATGTTTCAACTGGCTCTATATGTCCTAAGAGATGTGCAATAACAAACCAATGGTTTTGTCCATGTTGATTTTGAAGTAGCTCAGCTCGAATTTTTTGATATTCATTTTCGCTATAGTCAGTTAGCTTTTGCACAAGTGGTGCATATTCACAATTCAGTAAAAGTGATAAATGATTCGCTGCCGTGTGACGAAAAGAGTGAAAGGAGTAATGATGCTCTTTAAAGACCTGATTTAATATCAGTTTTAGGGGCACAGTGACAGTGTGTTTATTCAGTTTTTTATTTTCATTCAAGTTGCTGAATAAATATAAACTTTTCTTATTCTCTAAACGTTTTTCAACAACAAAATCGCTAAAGAATTGGTACTCATCATCTTTTAGCAAAGCGTAGGCAGGCACAATCCGTTCCGCACTATCAGTTTTGAGCAGATGTTGATTCCCTTGTTTTTTTGAACCATAAGGTTGAACCCAGATAGAAAATTGATTTAAACCCTCGATATCTTTTACACGTAACCCGAGTATTTCGTTAATACGCATACCAGTACGGTAAGCCAAAATATAAATAATTTTTAATAATTTATAGTGATGGTCTGAGATGGATTGGTCATGTAAGAGCTGATTTAACTTCTTTAATATGACCTGGAAGGCTGTATGACCAATGATGCGTGCACGAGGTCTACTTTGCGATGCAATAAATTCAAGTTCGAAATCTTCTGCTTGAAAAACAATTTGTTGAAAGGTGTGAAAGCGTTTCAACATGCGGATTGTTTGGTCTTTAGATTTTTTAAACTCAGGTCGATCTGCTTCATCAGCAAGTCGTGTATTGCTAATGATTTGTTGATAGATTTTGTTCAGCAGATCATTAATGTCATCGTCGGCATCGAAGTATTGTAAGGCATGAGTTAAAAACGGTTCTGCGATCCGGGTGTAATATGTATAGATTGAACTATCTGCGAGTTTTTGATTGTCTTGAAATGCCTTCGTGTACTGAGTTGTATCAAAATCAAAGGTGGTTGATAATTCTTTTATTTGCTCGGAACTTGGTCGATAGAGACTGATGAGCCATAAAATAATACGTTTAGAAAACTCATTAAACTGTTCTTGGTGACGCAGGCAAAAATCAATAATAAGTTCAGCAATGGGTTGTTCCGTTGATGATGTGCGAATAATTTTCAGCAAGTTTTTATGAATAAATATGACATTTTCTACTGCTTCAGACGTATTGAGATCTGGTAGGACTTTGGCTGTAGAAGAGACATTTCGTTCGATTTCATCACTTAATTGAGTTTTAAATTTTGGGAATGCAAAGTTTTCAAACTCATGTTCTGATAAACCACACGTGAGTGTGTTTTCTAACAAACATTGTGAAAGGGCAGGATCAACATCTGCATTCTGCAGTTGTAGCCAATTAAAATTGGCGTAGTCACGTAAAAACTTAAAAGTCTTTTTGGTGTATGGATGTTTTACTTTTTGAAAAATGAGGTGCAGATACGCATTCACGTCTAGACTGATGTCACGAATTTGTCTTGTATTGAAGTGAATGAGCCAGAGTCGTGTGAGTTGATCTGGAACAAAATTACGTGATTTTCGTATTGTTTTTTCATCAACAAATAGATCGCCATAGCTTGGAGAAAGTGGCTCTAAAAAGATGATATTAAAATCGAAAATTTTTTGGATTTTTTCAGGGTTTTTTAAATGTTCGAGCAAAGCATTTAATGAAGCTGTTTGATTTAACCCACCGTATAACATTGAGCAAAGTAGAATATTCCCAATAATTTCATCATCAGAAAAAGCGGAACTATCTTGAGCAAGAATCCAGTAATCCCACAGTTTTTCGAGGATGATGTCAATTTCATGACCGGCTTGGATCCAATCTAGGGTGAAAATTGGTTCATCGCGTTTCATCTCAAAGGTGAGATAAGGTAGTGGGAGGTCTAGGTTATTACTTTTATTGAGGTCTTTGATATATGTTCGGAAGAATTCATGAGCATATTTTTTCCAGGCAAGATTCGGTGCTTTACGTTTAATAAACTCATAAATTGCAGGATAAGCTTGAATTAAGTCTTCATTTGAGAATTTTTGTTCATCAAAGTATTGTCGGAGCTCTTGTTCTGCATTAGCTCGTATGTCGTTTTTAGACTCATCTCGTTTGAATTGACGTCTGTCTTCAGCATAGCGTTTTTCTGAGATTTTTTTATTGCGTGATGACATGAGCTTCAACACCTGTAATTTTAAAATATGTTTTCATTTGCTCTAAAACATCTGCAATTTTAGAAAATTGAGAGAGCGATAAACTGGAAAAAGGATGTGCTGCTTCTTGTTGCATGAGCTCATGTCCAAAGAGAGCTAAAATCTCAGGTTCAGAAAATTTATGAGTCAAAAATGCACGAGCTGTGTGGCGATGCCAATTTTCATGAGCAAGTCCTAATTCAGGATGGAAATTTTTGACTGTAGAATGACTTAGTGGTTTCCACTCATCATCTTGGATGATTCCCAAAAGGGGCAGCTTACTTGCTTCTATTTGTTGTATAGCATCACTTAAAGCTGGATGACTCATCATGATTTGAATCGAAAAATATTTTAAAAATTTAAGGAATTTTTTTATCTCTTCAACTAAAAATGAACAAAGTGGGATTAAACGTCCGAATCCATTGCGGCCGCCTGCTTCTTTGTCAGAAACCATCAAAATTTGGCGTTTTAAATTAAAGTTTTTAAGAAATCCAGGGAATTCAGCAACGGGGCGTGCTGCTGTAAAAAGAAGGAGGATATGCCACATCCATATGTTGTAGTGGTTGTATATAGCAATCAGATCGTCTTCGGCTTGTGAAAAAATATTAAACTTCAATACAGCAAAAATCTCTGTAATGATCTGTGGTTTTGGAGCTTTACGACTACCAAAATGAATTATTGAATCAGGGGGCGAAGGTACACAACTTTCATATGTGCTTGCTATATCTGCACAAAGTGATTTTAGAATATCAACATATTGTGCATGTAATCGTGGAATATTCTGATGACAATAAGAAATAGATGATGACTGATTGGCATCAATCCCTGTGATTAAATCTGCGAGTTGTTTATTCCCTGTTTTTGCAAGAACCGTATGATGCAGTAGAGAACTCACCTTTACGACAGACAGTTTTGGAATCAATAATTCTTGTCTTAATTTGCGTAAATATTGCTGTATATCATCGAAACTAACCGAATCCATTTTGCGGAGATCCTCAATGAATAGATTCGGGATTGGAATGTCTAAATAGATCGTCTGATTAAGTAAGCTTGTTGAATACTCAAAATCACGGTTCTCAAATACATTAAATTTACTGTTTAAGAAGAATTGATCATTTTTATGGATCAATTTTTGGCGGTTATTTAAGTTTTTAGCTCGCTTGCTTTGTATACATAGCCACTCATTCACACTGTTGCCTGTCAAAAATGCGAGCATCAGGATTAAAGCACTTTTATTTTGATGTTCAGAGTAGTCCACATGAAGTCTTTTCAGTAGATGGTTCACGCTAGATGGATTCGGAAAAAAACTACTCGACGTAAGTAAATGTTCTTTGCGTTGAATATGTTTTGCAACAAGCGGTAGAATATAATTTTGACTTGTTTCTGAATGTGCTGCGAGTGGTGTGACGTCAGTTGGATTGACAACAATTTGTCGATTAATCGGCTCATCGATTAAGGTTTCTATATTCAGTGCTTTAGATTTAGCCCCTTTTTTGATTTCGATACTTTCTTCAATGAATTGTTCTTCATCAAGAAACTGATGTTGAAGCTGCGTATCGATACTTGCACGTGCAATCTTCGCTTTGTTTTTTAAAATGTAGTTAAAAGTAATCCGAATATCATTGAGTAGATTGCGATCAAACTCAGGCAATTCATCCGTATCTAATGTGATCAGATGTTGAATAAATTGTTCTAAGCTCTGTGTTGGATCTTGAAGATAGGTACTCCAGAGACGTTGATACTCTTCTGTATTTTGATATTTTTTTTCAGTATCTAAATTTTTATTTGCAGTCCTAAAGCGTTGGAATAAGCGCTTTACGGTATTGAAGTGTTCTGTGTGTGCTTGTTTAAAAAGATCTGGCTTGAGCTCAGGAAGAGCAATTAAATAAATTGCTGCTTTTAAAACTAGAATATTCCAATTTTTTGCATGCGTCTGCGATTCAGATAATTGCGAAATTGAATTGATATATGACGTAATGGGTAAATCACTGATCTTAACTTTTTTAGAAAAAGAGATTACTGAAGGTTTGGGCAGATTTGACTGAAATTCTACATCGATGTCAAAGCAATCGAGATTGAGACCATCTAGACAGTTGTCAGTCTGTTGAGAAGACAATAGTTCAATCACAAAGTTGATATGTTGTGCACGTTCAAATTGCTCATCACCGAACAATTTTTCAATTGTTCTTTTAATTGAAATCATTGGTAAATCAAAATGTTCGTTTAGATCATTAGACATTTAAGATCTCCAAATTTTTTCTGCACTCAGATCGCTATTTGAGTGATCTAAGAGATCTTTTACACATCTGCTGTGTAATGATAATTCATTAAAAATCTGTGTACGTTCTTGCTTGATCTTTTTCATCCGCTGATTGAGTTGGTTTCGAGAGCATGAAAGTAGTTGTGCTAGCAGTTCCAGACTCATTTGATGATGTGGTTTTAAAGATGATTGTTTGTTAAGGATTAATAGTGTTTGACGTGAAAGATGTTTGTTAATTAAATACAATGTTTTTCGTGGATTTAACGACCGAATATCAAATTTTGAAGTTTTAATGAAGTGAATAAATTCACGACTGCATAACTCCATCAGAAATGCTAACTCATCATCTGAAAAAGATTGTTGATTGTGAATAATTAAAGTGACTTCATTAATATCTTGCTTTAAATAGCTAAGATATAAGTGAATATTATTGAAAATCGAGTAGCCATCAAATTCTGAAGTTTTCCACACATGGAGTTCTTTTATGCGATTAGAAATATCTAAATCTGCAGTGAGATTTTTAAACATATTTAAGTAGCATAAGTTGAAACCATACGCCTGTGGATGAATGGTGATTCTGCTTTTTTTGAAATTTTTTAGAGTACTTATCTGTGTTGCTGGAAACTTTAAAAGTAGTTCAGATGTCAAATCCATGTGTGCTATTGAATAAAAATAATACAGTAATACTTACGTATATTTGGAGTTTTTGAAAATGGCAGGAGGAATCATTTTTTTCTTTTTTTTAAAGTTTATTTATTATTGAAAGTTTCAAATTTTCCTGCTCGATTAGATACTCACTATTAGTTAGCTATATTTGTGAGTTGGCAAAAAATATCATGTTTCTATTATGATGTTAGAGGTGGATCAGGAAATTTGAACAACACCTATAAGTGATATTTTGCTCCCCAAATGATGTTATAAACATCAATATATGGAGTATTTTATGACACGTAGACCAAGAAGAAATCATTCAAATGACTTTAAAGCTAAGGTAGCACTTGCTGCGATTAAAGCAGAAAAAACACTTGCTGAATTGAGTGCTGAATTTGATGTTCATCAAAACCAAATTATTGACTGGAAAAATCAATTGATTTCGGCTTCCTCGCAAGCCTTCGATCAATCAAAAGCTCCAGCAGAACCACCCATTGATCTAAAAAAACTACATGCAAAAATCGGTGAGCAGGCATTAGAAATTGATTTTTTAGAAGGTGTGTTGAAGAAACTGGGCCGCTTCAACCACAAAAGTTAATCGACGACTCACTTCAGATTTCAGTATCTAAGCAAGCTAAGCTACTGAAAGTCTCCCGTGGTTGTTATTACTATCGCCCAAAACCTGTGAGTGCATCAGATCTGAAGCTGATGCGCTGTATTGATGAATTACATATGCAATACCCTTTTGCAGGTAGCCGTATGATGCGTGATTTATTGAACCGTCAAGGACATCATATAGGACGACGTCATACACGTACTTTAATGAAAAAAATGGGCATTAATGCGTTATATCGTAAACCAAATCTAAGTCAGGCCAATCAAGCTCACCGTAAATATCCATATCTGCTCAAAGGATTGAATATTCAACGGAGTAATCAAGTGTGGGCAACGGATATAACATATATCCCTATGGCAAAAGGCTTTGTCTACTTATGTGCTGTGATTGATTGGTACAGCCGTAAGGTGCTTGCCCATAGCGTATCGATTAGTATGGAGGTTGCATTTTGTATAGAAACATTAAATGAAGCTATTGAAAAATATGGTCGACCTGAAATCTTTAATACAGACCAAGGCAGTCAATTTACCAGTGATGCGTTTATTGAAGTGTTAAAATCAAATGACATCCAAATCAGCATGGACGGTAAAGGTCGTTGGGTCGATAATGTGATGATTGAACGATTATGGCGCAGCGTTAAATATGAGGAGGTTTATCTCAAAGCCTACAGCAATGTTTTGGATGCGAAGAAGCAATTAAACGCATATTTTGAATTTTATAATTTGAAACGACCTCATTCGAGTCTGGACAAAATGACTCCAGATGAGTTTTACTATGACCAGCTACCACAACAAAATAAGGTAGCTTAACTAGAGCAGAATATCACTTATAAATAAGCTTTTAGTTGTTCAAACAAGTGGGACCACCTCTACCTATCTCCAATCGGTCTACCTTATTTCCTTCTTGTTCAAACTCTTCAATTAATTTATTGACTTTTTTTACGCTGATATCACTCATATCTTTCAACCATTTAATTTGGGGTTCTTTTAATCTAATCTTTAATTATTGAGATTAGATTAAAGTACAAAGCGCATTTAAGGGCTAATAGCTTATGGAGTAATCACCCCAGGTTAATTAACCCGAATCGCGGATAAGAAATAAACTTGAAAAATAAGAGGACTAGAGCCATCAGTTGAGTTACCAAACCTAAAGCTTTAGCCCCGATGTTCAATAGTAACGAATTATTCTGCGTAATTGATGATTTCTTTCTGAAATTTGAAGCAACTTATTGGAAATTTTCTAAATAAAGTCATCAGTCTATAAGAATTCGAATAGCCCAACTCAGCCTCTCAGAAATTAGTTTTATCGTCATTTGGTATATTTAGGACTTGGAAAAATTAGGCTTCATAGAAATGTCATAATTTAGAGATATTAATGTCATCGAACTGGATTAAAAAAGAATAAAAAACCCACAATAGCAAGCTGTTATGACTAAAAAAATATCCAGACGTGAACTGCTTAAGACCTCCATTGCAGGCTTCGGTGCTTTGTCTTTACCCATATCTTTGACCGCTTGTGGCAGTGATGAGGATGCTTCAGATCAAGCTCAGGCACATCCTAAAGTCGCTTTTAAACATGGGGTGGCCAGTGGTGATCCCTTACAGGATCGGATAATTCTATGGACACGCTTAAGTCCGGAAGATGAAAACCTGCGTTATCAGGTGCAGTGGGAAATTGCTGCCGATCAGGATTTTCGCCAGATAATCAATACAGGACAAGTTGAAACCAGTCGGTCGCAAGATTTCACGGTTAAAGTCGATGCGGATCGTCTATCGGCAGGGCAAACTTATTTTTACCGTTTTAAGTGTGCATCGGTATATTCATCTGTCGGTCAAACCAAAACTTTAGCCACGCAAAGCAAGCTGGTGCAATTTGCCGTTTGTTCATGTTCCAATTATCCAGCCGGATATTTTCATATCTATCAGGAAATTGCCCAGCAAGACCTAGATGTGGTGATTCATTTAGGGGATTACATTTATGAGTACGGGATGGGTGGTTATGCGACTGAACAGGCTGCAGCATTAGGCCGAAGTCTGGCTGCAGATAATGCTGAGGAAATCATTAAACTGGAAGACTACCGCAAGCGTTATGCCTTGTATCGAACTGATGCGGACTTACAAGCAGCACATCAGCGTCATCCATTTATTGTGGTCTGGGATGATCATGAGCTGACCAATGATACCTGGGAGCAGGGTGCGGAAAATCATGATGTTTCAGAAGGTGATTTTTTTGCACGTAAGCTGGCTGCTTTGCAGGCCTATTTTGAATGGATGCCGATTCGTCCAGTGTCTGAAACAGATCATTTGAATATTTATCGCCAGTTTAATTTTGGTGATCTGGTTCAGCTGAATATGCTGGATACTCGTATTTTGGCGCGTAACAAGCAATTGCAATATGCTGACTATCTTACCGCGACAGGACTAGATGCCAATAAATTTCAGACAGATTTGCTCAATCCGACGCGTACCTTGTTAGGACATACACAACGTGAATGGATACTGAAACAACTCAGCCAATCGAATGCCGTCTGGAATGTGCTGGGTCAGCAGGTGCTGATGAGCAAGATGCTAATTCCGGCCGAAATTCTGGCTGTTTTGGGGCAGATCACCAGTGGTCAGGCCACTGCAGATGTGTTGCTACAAGTGCGTCAGATGCTGACAGAACTGGTAGGCCTAAAAATACGCTATCTGCAAAATGATCCAACTTTGACAAAGGCAGAATTAGCCAGAATACTGACTGTTGTGCCTTATAATCTTGATGCCTGGGATGGGTACGTCGTGGAGCGTGAGGTGATTTATACGGCTTGTAAACAGCTGAATAAAAAACTGATTGTACTTGCAGGAGATACCCATAATGCCTGGAACTCCACTTTGAGAGATCAAGCCGGCAGTACAGTCGGGGTAGAACTAGCGACCAGTTCAGTTTCATCACCGGGTATGGAGAAGTATTTGCAGATTCCCTTAGCCCAGTTACAGGAATTTGAAATGGCATTTACTACGCTAATTGATGAGCTGAATTATTGTAATTTGAATCAACGCGGATACTTGAGTGTTGCATTTACCCCGGATCAGGTACAGGCGAACTGGATTTTTATCGATAGCATCCAGAATCGTAGTTATCAGGTTGATCAAAGCCGTGCGTATCAGCTTCAATTAGATCATGAATTAAATGAAATCAAACCGTTAAAGCAAACTGCCTAAGCTGCTTAGAGTTTAAATATCCGGGCCAATGCCCGGATATTTTTTTATAACATTTCATCCCTATAGCTATCAATATCCAGATGTTTGATCGTATTTGCAATACTGATGCTCATATTTTAGTAGCCGCGTATATAATCCGGCAAAGTGAATTAATTGCTGTTTTAGTTCGGCATACCGAGGATCATGGCTTGAATAAAAACGTAATTTTAGTCGTAGCAGGCAGGTTTTTTATAAGCCCAAAAACAGATTTTATGTAATGGGAACAAAAATCATGGCAGCCAAGGCCCAAGGAATTAAGAGCTTGGCTTTGTCCCTGATTCCGCGGATTTTAATTTGGGGATTTACGCATTGTTATGTGCATATCAACTCACCCATCAAAATAAGCCAAAAATTCTAATTATAGAATCAGTGGCTTAAACAGGATTCGGGTTAATTAAGATGTATGGTTTAATAAGTGCTGTTGTGCGATATACATGGGCTTATCCAAACTTGGTGTACATTGAATCCATGTTCCATCTGCTTGAAGCTCCCATGCACGGCGGTTATCTTGAAGATAATTCATTAAGCCATCTTGCAGAATTTGTTTACGAAGTTTTTTATCTTCGATTGGGAAACAGGTCTCGATGCGAGAGAATAAATTACGCCCCATCCAATCTGCACTGGCGCAATAAAGCTTGTTTTCGCCCTGATGGTAAAAATAATAAACCCGGGTATGTTCTAAAAAACGTCCCACAATTGAGCGGACTCGAATATTTTCAGAAAGCCCTTTCACTTGTGGGCGTAAGCAGCAAATTGAACGGACAATCAAATCGATTTGAACGCCCGCTTTAGATGCCCTATATAGGGCATCAATTAGTTGAGGTTCAGTTAAGGCATTTACTTTAATAATAATCTGCGCTTTTTTGCCTGCTTTGCTATTTTCAGTTTCAGTTTCGATGAGTTCAATCAATTGAGAATGCAGAGTAAATGGTGCATGAAAAAGTTTTTTCAATTTGACCATTTTCCCCATGCCTGTGAGCTCCTGAAAGACTTTATGGACATCTTCACAAATATCAGCATCACTGGTCAGTAGTCCATAATCAGTATAGATTTTGGCATTCATTGCATGATAGTTACCTGTGCCTAAATGAACATAACGTTTAATTTTGTCTATTTCACGACGCACGATCAGAATCATTTTGGCGTGGGTTTTATAGCCAACGATCCCATATACAACAACCGCCCCAGCTTCTTGTAATAGATTGGCAACTTCGATATTTGACTCTTCATCAAAGCGAGCACGTAATTCAATCACTGCTGTGACTTCCTTACCATTTCGTGCCGCTTCAGCAAGGACTTGCACAATTTCAGAATGTACACCACTCCGATAAAGGGTTTGTTTTATGGCTAACACATGTGGATCATGGGCTGCCTCTTTCAGTAGCTTAATGACCGGAGCGAAAGAGTGAAAAGGGTGATGTAATAAAACATCTCCGGTTTTTAATACCTCAAATATGGATTTTTTCCCATACAACACTTTCGGTAATTTTTGTACATGGGGAGGAAAACGTAACTCTGGCAAATTGAAGTTCGATATAAAGCGCGCCAGATTAAGCGGGCCGTCAATACGATAGAGTTGCTCTTGCTTAAGATCAAATTGTCCAAGTAAATAATCAATAATATTTTCAGGGCAATTTTTAGTCACCTCAAGTCTTACAGCCCGACCAAAGCGCCGTGAGGATAGTTCATCTTTTAAGGCAATTGCTAAGTCTTCAACATCTTCTGAGATAGTTAAATCTGCATTACGTGTGACCCGAAATTGATAACATCCAGTGGTGGTTACCCCTGGAAATAACTCATGAAGATGTTGCTGAATAATGGCTGAAAGTAGAATGTAGTGTTCATCCTCGCCAGAAATACTATTAGGTAACTTTACTAATCTAGGTAATGATCGTGGTGCGGGAACAATCGCCAAATCAATTTTTCGTCCAAATGCATCTTTACCTTCTAGGGTTACAATGAAATTTAGACTTTTATTCACTAGCCGAGGAAAGGGGTGGGCTGGATCTAAACTGATAGGTGTGACCACAGGTCGAACTTCATTATGGAAATAGTCCTTAATCCATTCTTTATGTTTTTCGAGGATGTCACCATACTGAATGAAATGAACACCATGTCCTTGCAGTTGTGGTAAGAGATTATAATTAAGTATTTTATACTGTTCTTCGACAGCTTCGTGTGCAAGTTTGGAAATGGTGGTGACTATATCTGAGAGGAGTGAGTTATCTGGACGAGCTCTAGCATGATCTGAAAGTTCAATTTGTTGCATTAAACTGGCAACTCGTATTTCAAAAAACTCATCCAGATTACTTGAAAAAATAATTAAAAAATTTAATCGTTCAAGTAAAGGGTATTCAGTATCTTTCGCCTGTGCCAACACCCGCTTATGAAACTCAAATAGTGAGAGCTCTCTATTTATATACTTTTTTAACGGATGTGATGAAGAGTTTGAAGACACATTTAAGGTAGTCATTTATGGCTCTTATAAAGTCAGATTGCAGCGCTGAAGGAAGCTAATAGAAAATTCTTTAAAGCCTTTGAAAGAGGTTAATTGACTCTTTGTAAATAAAAAAATGACTAATTCTGTAGAAAGGCTAAGAATTAAACTTTATTCAACTAAGCATTCTGTGACTGTTTCATGACATATTTATGACATCGTACTGTATTGTTATTTCATCTGGGTAATATTCAGACTTTTATCTGAATTTAGAAGAAAAGGGGCAACGTTGATTTAAACCGGGACAACTTGGGGGCTTAATGAGAAAAATTCTAGAAAAGCGATTTCACTAAAACTGTCATCAGTTATTCATAGTGATGTCATGTATAAAAACTAAGCTATTTTGAATTTTAACAACTGTTCAAAATCATTATGAATATAAAACCAAAAATATTGAGTTTAAGTTTAATACTTATGGGGTGCTCGTTTTCTGCACATGCACAATTAATGTTTAGTCAGTATATAGACGGTACATCTAATAAAAAGGGTTTGGAAATCTATAACCCTGACAGTTTAACAGTGAACTTAGCTGATTATGAGATTCAACAATTTACTAATGGTTCAACCACGAAATCTGCGACTTTTCAATTAGAAGGTTCATTGGCAAGTAAAGCAAAATACATTATTGGTCGAACAGAGTTGCAGGCAGTAATTGGTAATAAAGTCAATCAAGTGGCAGGACTTGCATTTAATGGAGATGATACCTTGGTCCTGTTTTATAAAGGTACTCCAATAGACCGTTTTGGTCGTGTGGGAGAGGATCCAGGTACTGGTTGGGGAGTGGGTTTTAGTAGTTATCAAAATAGTTTGTCACGTACTAAAACTTCAAATAATGTAACTTCAATTGATCCTGCAACAGCATTTGAGTTAGAAAGCGAATGGTCTAAATGGTCTGATCGAAATGAGTTTTCCCAGTATTTAGATACAAGCGCGCCTATAACCTCCCCCGTTACTCCTATCAGTTGTAATACAGCAGATACGGCGATTGCGGACCTACAATCTGCCGCAGAAAATCAACCATATGTTGTTCGTGGTGTTATTACCGCAGACTACCGTTATGACAATGGTTTTTCTGGTTTTTATATACAAACGCCCGATAGTAAAGCCAAATCCAATTTAAGTAATGCTATTTTTGTCTATCTTCCTGCAAGTAGTAAAATCACTGGAGGAAAAGTAGGTGAAGAGGTTATTTTAAAAGGTCGTTTAACCTCATATCAAAACCAACTCCAAATAGATCAACTTGATCAAAATATTCAAACCTGTAATACACAAGCATCCAATACAGTCACGGCACAGGCACTTAATTTACCGTTTACCAGTTTGACGGAGATAGCAGGAAATGTACCTAAACGCTATCAAGGGATGCTGGTTAAAATCCCACAAACTTTAACGATAAGTGAAAATTACAATTACGGTCGTTATGGTGAGCTATCTTTAAGTTTAGGTCGCTTGTATATTCCAACTAATCTATATCCTGCAAAATCTGCTGAAGCAGTTGCATTAGCCCAGCAAAATCTGCTTTCTAAAATTATCTTGGATGATGGCTATAATAATCAAAATAGAACACCATTACTTCCGCAAAACTTCAATGCCATAAATACATTAAGAACAGGTTCTGAACTGAAAAATGTTGAGGGGATTTTAGAATATCGTTTTAATGCATGGCGAATTCAACCGATACAGGGGAAGGTACAACCTGAAATTATCAAGGATACTAATTTACGTCCTTCAACGGTGATTCCAAAAGATGTTAAACAAATTCGCGCTGCGGCTTTTAATGTCTTAAATTATGATAATGGTTCAGAAAAAGGTTTCCCAACAGAACGTGGTGCAAGCTCAGAAACTGAGTTTAAGAAGCAACATCAAAAAATTGTCAGTGCTTTAAAAACAATTGATGCCGATGTGTATGGGTTAATGGAAATCGCAAATAATGGTTTTGATGATAAAAGTGCAGTGGCATACTTATCGCAAGCCTTAGGTGCAGACTGGAAATATGTCATTCCAACCCAAATGACAAAATTAGGTACAGATGCAATTGCAGTTGCGATTATCTATAACAGTAAGCGCGTAAAACCTGTAGGTGAGCCTGCAGTTTATGATGATCAGACTGAAAAGAACCGTGTCACCATGGCGCAAAGTTTCCAATCTGTAAATGGTGGAAAAATATTTACGATAGTACCCAATCACTTAAAGTCGAAAGGCAGTTGTCCTACCGATAAAACTCTGGCCGATGCTGATCAGGGTGATGGTCAAGGTTGCTGGAATGCAACACGTTTAACTGCAGTACAAGAACTTATGCAGTGGATTGCAAAAAATCCAACACAAGTGGCTAAACCAAATTATTTGTTGGTCGGTGATATGAATAGTTATGCTAAAGAAGATCCGATTTTAGCATTAGAAAAAGCCAATTATAAAGTCTTGCTCAATGACGAAAAAATTGGACAAGGTAAAACAGCCTATAGTTATGTATTTGGTGTTGCAAGTGATGCCAATGGCAATGGGGGCGCAGGAAACCTAGACCATGCAATTGCTGATGCAGACTTATATCCAATGGTGAAACGCGCTTTTGCTTGGCACATCAATGCTGATGAGCCGACGGCCTTAGACTATAACGAAGAATATAAAACAGATGAGCAAATTGCAGCATTCTATAGCGATGATGCATTCCGTTCTTCCGATCATGATCCTGTAATTGTTGATATGGATTTAAACGAAAATATATCGAGTAATCCTGATACAGGAAAAATAAGCGGTGGCAGCATGGGGATCTGGTCAATGTTAACCTTAACGGGCCTCGTTTTAGTTTCCATGATACGCAGACGTAAATTTTGATATGAGTTCATCGACTGTAAATTAAGAAAACTGACGAAATAAATTTAATCTATAAGGGGAAATTTCATATTTCTCCTTATTTTATTGAGTGCTTAAAAAATTAGCCAAGCAATAATCAAACATATGCTTATTCAAAATTTATAATTTAAGCTTGGGGCATGAAATGAAAAGTTCCCTAATGGGATAACTTAACCATTTGTTAAAAAACAATTAGAAAAAATAGTGAATGTCATGAATTTTAAACAGCAGACCTACATGATGTTTGTTTAAATTATAATCAGGTGGGGTGGTCATGTCTTTTAATAATAAACTAACTAGGTATTCGGGTTTTACATGCAGTTTATTAGTTTCTAGTATGTTTTTAACTGGGTGTAATAATGATAGTAAAGAAAATACGAATATAACGCCTGTTATTCCTCCTAAACCGCTGGAAGTCAATTTAGTACATATTAATGACAGTCATTCACATTTGGATGAGGAAAGTACTATATTAATGCTTGAAACTTCGATGGGTAAACGTGAAGAAATACAAGTCTCTAATGGTGGTTTTGCACGCGTTGCTGCGTTGATGAATACTTTGGCAAGCACTGAGAAGAATCCAATAAAAATTCATTCAGGTGATGCCATTACTGGGGACCTCTATTTTACTTTGAAAGAAGGTGAAGCAGAGGCAGATCTCATGAATAGTGTTTGTTTCGATACGTTAACGCTAGGTAATCATGAATTCGATAATACGGATGATGGCTTAAAAAAATTTATTGGATTCTTAAATGATAAAGGTAATTGTGAAAATAAAACCCAAGTCTTGAGTGCAAATGTCGAGTTTGGAAAAACTTCAGCACTATACCAAACTAACCTTGTTAAACCTTATACAGTTATGGAAAAAGAAGGGCAGAAAATTGCTTTAATTGGTTTAACGATTGCCAATAAAACTAAAAATGCTTCTCGACCAAATCAAGATACTGTATTTAATGATGAAGTAGTTACTGCACAAAAATATATTGATGAGCTAAAACAGCAAGGCATCAATAAAATTATTGTTCAATCTCATTTAGGGTACGGGTTAGAAAAAGATTTAGCCACTAAATTGTCAGGCGTTGATGTCATTGTTGGCGGAGATTCTCATACCTTGCTGGCAGATGCGAAACTTAAAAGTTACGGTATAAGCCCAGAGGGTGACTATCCCACTGTATTAAAAAATAAAGATGGTGATCAGGTCTGTGTTGTACAGGCATGGCAATATAGTTATGTCGTCGGACAACTCAAAGTCAACTTTGATGCCGATGGTAAAATTGAAGCATGTGCAGGAAAAGCCAATGTATTGATTGGCGATGATTTTAAACGTACAGCTAAAGATGCTCCAGCATTGATGAGTACGGAACTAGATTCTATTAAGCGAGATATTGAAAATAGTAACTCCTTACGTATTGTACAGCCTGATGCTATAGCTTTAAGTATTTTAGAACCGTATAAAGTCGCTAAAAACTTATTAGGCAAAGAAAAAGTTGCCATTGCTAATGATAATTTATGCTTACGTCGTGTTCCAGGAATGACCAAAGATACATCACGTTCTAGTTTAGGTGATGTCTGCAATAAAGCAGATTTTATTAATCAGCATGGGGGTGATGTACAGCAGCTGGTTGCCGAAGCATTTCTACAGCAAGGTAAAAAATATTTTAATGCAGATATTTCAATCCAAAACGGAGGAGGGGTAAGGGTAGATCTGCCTCAAGGTGATATTACGGTAGAGAAAATTTATACAGTGCTGCCATTCAAAAATACCTTAGTACAATTAAATGCAACTGGCCAAGAAATTAAAGCAGTGCTGGAAGATGCCATGGATGCTGTTACGAGTAATAACACAGGCAGTTATCCATATGCGGGTGGACTACAATGGGATGTAGATTTAACTAAGGCAAAGGGTCAGCGTTTATCCAATTTAAAGGTTCGAAATGCACAAGGTCAATATCAGCCATTAAATATGAATCAGACCTATCAAGTAATTACCATCAACTTTCTGGCTGATGGTCAGGACTTTTACACAAGCTTTAAAGACATTACTGGTGAGCGTCGTATAGATGTGGGATTAGATTATGCAGAAGCATTTTTGCAGTATGTAGAAGGGTTACCTGGTGAAAAAGGGCAAAAGGCCTTGTCCCGATTGCCAGTTGAGCAATACAGCACGCAAAATTATAAAGAATAAAAAGGATTTATTGATAAAAGATAAAAATTTTGGCTCAGACCGATCCATAGTTTTAAAAAAAAGAAGCTCCATTGAGCTTCTTTTTTTTAAAACTATGGATTAGAGAAATATTACTTTTTAAATTTTCATTCAAATTAATTTAAAAGGGGAAATAACTATTCCGATTCGTAAAGCGTATATTTGGTCTATATAGTACAATGGAAGTTGATTACATAGTTTTTGCTGGAAAATCTAAGGTTTGTCGTAATTTTTTGAAAGACGTTAAGTGATATTTAAGAATCAAATAAACTATTTTCATCATAGTGAAATAATTTGATTTTATATTTAGTGCAAATAAATAATACTGAATAATTAGTGATACAGCGCAAATTGATCTGTTTAATTTGGGAGAGTTAAACAGATTTTTTTCTTGAAAAAAATATCTAATCCCTAGCCGAAATTGTTACGGCACTAACAGCCCCGTCAAGTTATTGAGCGGGGTTTTTCTTTTCTTATTGGTGGTACACATGATCCTAGACAGTATTGTAGACAACCGATCCCTCTAAATTCTTAAAATATTTCTGTTCAAAAGCTTCTGGGCTTAACCAACCATTTGCAGAATGCCTTCTGACCCGATTGTAATAAATCTCAATATAGTCAAACAAGACAGCATTCGCCTCTTTTCGAGTGGCAAACACACTGTCATGTACCACATGACCTTTCAATGTATGAAAAAAGCTTTCGGTCACTGCATTATCCCAACAGTTCCCTCTGCGTGACATGCTTTGAATACAGTTATTCGTTAATAATAGCGTTCTAAAATCACGACTACAGTACTGTGAGCCTTGATCCGAATGTACCATGACACCCGTTGGATACCCCTGACGAGCCATTGCATAATGAAACGCATCACACACCAATTGACGGTCTATTCGATGGCTGGTTTGCCACCCCACAATACGACGACTAAATAGATCCAGCATCACACATAAATACAGCCAACCTTGCTTGGTACAGATATAGGTAATATCCGTTGTCCAAACCTTGTTAGGCTGAATGACTGTAAATTGACGCTCTAACAAATTGGGTGCTGTAGGCAAACGATGGTTTGAATCAGTCGTATGCTTGTATTTACGCGCAATCCTGCTGCGTAAACCCAGCTTTTTCAGCATTCTTCCAACAGTGCGTTCACTCATGCTGTAACCTAAATCATGCATGTCATGTACCAATGAAGGTGCACCCAATCGTGCATGATGCTGCCAATATGCGGCTTTTAAATCATTATATTTCTGCGCTGTATTGGCCTGGCGTTTTCGCCAGGCATAATAGCCTGAAGTGCTGACACCCAAGCATTTACAGACAGAAGATACAGTGACTCTATTCACCGCTAGATCTTGAATTACCGTGTACTTTTCTTGGCATGATCTGTCAGAAAGTACACATGCGCTTTTTTTAAGATGTCATTGGCTTCCCTGAGCTGTTTGACTTCTTTCTCTAATTCCAAGATCCGCTGTTGTTCTGGTGAAAGTTGACGTTTGCTTGAACCTGCTGGATTGGTTTCACGAATCCATTTATCTAATGTTGAATAACCCACACCTAATTTCTGGGCGACTGCAGCTACAGACTCGTGTGAGTTTGAAAGTGCATAATCAATTGCTTGCTGTTTAAATTCTGGACTAAAGCGTTTAGCCATTTCTTGTATCTCCAAAGTTAACGTTACGTTATCTTTAGAGGGAAGTGCTGTCCATTATTTTGGCTAGGATCAATTTACCTATAGACAACAACTGGATCGAAGTGCGACACGAAGTCGCTTAATGAAGTTGTTCCCCCTGCGGGAACCACCCGTGTCACCGGGTGAATCTAGAAGGCTGAATAAAGAGCGCCTTCGACAATGTAACGAGGCACCGCAAGGTGCGGGGTATCAATCGTGAGAGGCGTACCCTTCTGGCAGCCATAGCCGGACAAGGGCTAGATAATCGGTATGGTGAACACATGTGAATCTGCGTAACGATCGTTAAGTTGAACGGCGGAAATGGCTGATACGCTCGAACCAAAACGGTAATGGAGGTGGGAATTGCGTCTTTCGACTACGCATTCGTGACCCATACGCCTCCCGGTCGATAGCAGGCACCTAAGCCGATGTACTTCAGTAAGCGGAACGTGGAAATCCCGTATTACTCCCATTGGGAAAGCAGTTTGCAAAAACTGCCCATGGTGATGCGGGCGAAGGAACGAGGAAAAAGCGAATGCCAGTCTGTAATGGGTTGGATAGAGGTTGAAACATTACCCCACGCGAAAGCGGGCTGACGTCCTTATGGTCTCTCATCACAAGAGAGTGTGTAGAACCCTTTTAATGGAGGGAGAGCAAATGAATGCAGCAGTATCAGCGTGTGCACCTTCCAGCACATCGTGGGACAGCATCGATTGGATTGCTGTACAGCGTCATGTCAGAGGGCTGCAAGCGCGTATTGTGAAGGCGGTACAAGACGGCAGGCATAACAAGGCGAAAGCTTTGCAATGGCTGCTGACTCACTCGTTTAGTGGCAAAGCATTGGCCGTCAAACGAGTGTCTGAAAACAAAGGCAAAAACACGGCTGGGGTCGACAAGGTGACTTGGAATACACCCAAGGCCAAGACCGGTGCGATGATGTCGTTGAAGAGGCGAGGTTACACGCCCCTTCCGCTTCGGAGAGTCCTTATTCCGAAGAAAAATGGCAAGATGAGACCTCTCGGGATACCCACGATGAAATGCCGGGCCATGCAGGCGCTCCATCTGCTGGCTTTGGAACCCATCGCGGAGACCATCGCTGATCGGAACTCTTATGGGTTCAGACCGCAACGCTCAACCGCGGATGCTGCAGCACAGTGCTTTGGTGTGCTGTCAAGAAAAGTAAGTGCGGAGTGGGTGCTAGAGGGTGACATTCAAGGCTGTTTCGACAATATCAGCCATGACTGGATGATCGCCAACCTCCCAATGGACAAGGTGATTCTACGGAAATGGCTCAAAGCCGGTTACGTCTACCAAAGCAAGCTGTTTCCCAGTCGTTCCGGAACACCGCAAGGAGGTATTATCTCCCCGGTGCTGGCCAACATGACCTTGGACGGACTGGAAACGATGCTGGCGAAGAGGTTCTCTAACGCCAAATGGACAGGCAAAAAGCTGCAACTGGTACGGTATGCGGATGATTTCATCATCACGGGGTATTCTAAAGAGTGGCTCGAAAATGAAGTTCGTCCTGCCGTGGTTGAATTTCTGGCGCAGCGCGGTCTCGTGCTCTCTCAGGAAAAGACCAAAATCACGCACATAGGGAACGGGTTCGATTTTCTTGGCTGGAACGTACGTAAGTACAACGGCAAGCTACTGATCAAGCCGTCAAAGGCAAACATCAGCGCTCATCTTGACAAGCTGCGAGCATTAATCAATGCAAACAAAGCGACACGACAGGCCACTTTGATCGGTTTGCTCAACCCGATTCTAAGGGGTTGGGCCAACTATCATAGTCATGTCGTTGCCAAGAAGGTTTTCAACCAGGTAGACAACGCAGTGTGGGAAATGCTCTGGCGATGGGCTGTACGTCGCCACCCTCGCAAGACACTCCGATGGGTCAAAGATCGGTATTTCAAAGTACAAGGAGCGCGTCGATGGGTGTTCTCATGTGATGAACAGTCCGCCGATGGTCGGAAGCGACAATACACATTAGTGTCTGCCTCGGACACGCCAATTGTGCGACATATCAAGATCAAGGCTGCTGCTAACCCTCATGACCCCGCATGGGATGAGTACTTCGAATCCCGATGGGGTAAAAGAATGCTGGTCTCCGCAAAGGGGCGAGCCAAGCTGTATCGGGTGTGGCTAAAACAAGGTGGTCGCTGCTGCGCCTGTCTTAAACCAGTCACCAAAGATACACCATGGCACAGCCGTCATATTGTGAAGCTAAGTCATGGTGGAACGGATGCAGTTGCTAATCTTGAGATTTACCATCTGTATTGTCCGAGGAGTGTTCAGTTTGCCAATGTCAACGATGTATAACCGGGTGCCGAATGGCGCCTTAGCAGAGGCTTGAGCCGTGTGCTGGGAAACTCGCATGCACGGTTCTTAGGGGGTTGGACGTAGGTAACTGCGTCTGACTACCCGACAATCAGATGCGTCCTTGGGGCGTAAGAACTGGCTGTTTGCTGGCTCGCTACGCAGTGGTCAGCGAGCGGCGAACCTCATGATGCTGATTCAGTCAGCAAAGCTGAATGGGCTTGATCCGTATGCCTATTTAAGTGATATGCTAAAAAGGCTGCCGACACATAAAGTCACCCAAATAGAAGAATTACTGCCACACCGATGGAAACCCAACTCAAATTAAAAAATAGCTATGGGGCTCAGCGGACGCTTACGATTCAGTAAAAAAATCGTCGAAATAACCATTACCGCTCAGGTCTTTGCTTGTTATAGAGCCTCTATCAAGTAGTGAATTGAAAACCTCACATGAGGTTTCAGGCAATA
This sequence comes from Acinetobacter sp. CIP 64.7, assembly GCF_000369745.1. Taxonomy (GTDB): domain Bacteria; phylum Pseudomonadota; class Gammaproteobacteria; order Pseudomonadales; family Moraxellaceae; genus Acinetobacter; species Acinetobacter fasciculus. Next base: position 32,101 of record NZ_KB850177.1, read on the forward strand.
ATGCACAATTGTGACAAGCAGCTAAGTTCATGCCATTAGGACCCTGACCACCGTTATCTCCGACTTCACGACAAATAGGATCTGAGCTACACCAATTAGAGCTTTCTATAGCCTTTTTGATGACTGGTTGAAAGACACTAGGCTCAGCCATGCGAACAAGCCCTCCCAATGATCCCTCACTATCACCAGCTGCGGTATATATCAGAAGACCACACATTTCTATTTCAGGAGTATTACTTACGTATAGTCTTTCTCTTAAAGATGCAGTGCTATATCCACAGTCAAAAATAAGTTGGTTAATTAAAAGATGAGAAAAAGTATGAACTAAAAGGAATGCTGGACCAATCTCTCCAATATTTTGAAAAAGAGGAGCTTTATTTGCTTTTTCAATAAGGGTTCTAAAAGCTTGTCCCTTTTCAAAATTTAAAGACCATTGCTTAACTTTTTCTAGATTAAATTGAAGAAAAATTCCTTCACCATGGACTTGAACTGCTGGTAACCAGTTTGCATCACCATTAGTAGATTCTCGTAAAGATTTTTTATAATTATCTATTGTTCGATTTGTTTGCGGTTCTATACGGTCAAACCCATAAAATGCATTTGTGATGGTTAACTCTTTAACTTGAGTAACTGCGGAAAAGCAGTCTTGAAACCACATCTCAAAAGTGTCAATTGCTAGAGGTTTGGTAATTAAAGGACCTTTAGTGGCAATATCAAGGAGGTGTTGATATTCTTGAAATTTATACTTTGTATCAGTAGTTGGTAATTCTGTAGTTTGCTCATCTTTCTGTTGATCATTAAAAAATGCAAATATCTCATCTTTTGAATATATGCCATCAGTAGCCATACTCATCAAATTAACTTTTTGCTCTATATCACCGCAAGTATTGATCATTTCCTTGGAACTCAAAGGTAAATTTTCAAATTTTTCCTCTAGCTCATCATTTTGGTTGCTTTCGTTTATTGGAATTTTAATCGAAGAATCTGTTTTGGAAAAATAAATATTACTTGCTTGTCTTAAAGCAGCAAATAGTGGCTGACTACAAGGTTCGAAGCTGTTACATCCTAGCCAAGGTTTGTGTCCCAAGCATTGAATACCATTATCTTTAAATATTGATGATGGTCCCGCCTCTCCTTCCGGAGGTTTGGTAAAGATACCCGCAAGTGAAACTGGTCTAGAACCATGTGTCAAACATTTAACTTTTACACCCGAAATTGCAGTACTACCTGTGCCTACAAGTGCTAATTTACAAGTCGATTCATTACAATCAGAATTGTTATGGCTATTCAGCCACTCAAACCATGGAAAATCTTGTAAATGTCCATTATGACAAGCACAGACAAAACGGGATTGATATACTGGTGCTTTACAATGTTCGCATCTATGTTCATCTTCACTCGTTGGTGAAATTCTAACTAGGCGTTGGCAACTTGTGTTGCTACAAATGTGCCAGTATGGAAATCTAATTGCAGGAATAGGGCTCCGCAATTTTTGATGACCATCTAAAGTAGTTTCATCAGGAGGTATTCTAAAATGATCTACTCCTAATTTATGGGCCAAGCGTTCATCATTAAATTTATATTGTTGATTAATTACGCCACTACTTAAAGGTTCAAGTGTTCCATCTTGAGTAAACCAATAATCTAAACCGCATGCTATCATGGAGATACCATTTTTATTGATTTGCATAGCACCAGGGCCAAAAGTATGAATTAATTGGCCTTTTCGTGTTTTAACTTCACTCTTTTTACTCATCCCAATCATCCTCTTCTTCAAATTGGTCATAGACTCCTGTTATCCATAAACTAGATTCTTTATCGACATTACGCATACTAGTTGGACAACATATTTTAGCTTTGGCGCTACGAGCAGTACCTAGTGGAAGTAAAAGATCTTGTTGTGCTGGTTCACTATCACGTTTTAATTGCCCCCATTCATTGTACGTAGTTTTTATCTTATCCCAACGTTTTAAAAAATGATCAAAGAAGCTGGCTAAATGAGTTTGTTCATCTTGAGTCATTGAATGAGCCCTAAGTTTAAATAGCTCATCTACCCATTTTACTATTAAAGATTTATCAATATCACTTGGCTTGGCATCTATAGGGGATGTTTGACGTACATTAGCAATAGTAATAGCTCCTAGCCCCCTTTTTATTGCAGGTCTAGAAAAAGGAGTAACGGATGAGGGCTCAACTTTTGCATAAAGTCTTTGATGGTAGCCTCTAAAATCTTCGTAATGAGATTTATCGCGTGGTTTCGAGTTATTATAGATAGTGACTACTAAACCTGGACGCTCATCAGCTTTTCGACCAACACGACCTGATACCTGAATGTATTGTGCAGTGGTTTTTGGTTGACCAATAATAGACATTAATGATAATCGATCAATGTCAACACCAACCTCAATAATACTTGAGGCTAAACAAAATGCTCGTACATTATAATTGATGCATATCTCATATAGTTTTTTACAGTTCTTTGGGAGCTTTAATTGGGTATTTTGTCTAGTAAGGTACATTTTTATATTTTCTAGACAGTAATAATCTTCCAACCAGATTTTATTCTCTCTTTCAATACGTTGAGTTAGTTGTGATGTGTATTTCGACAGCTCAGGGTATTTGCGTTCTAGATCTTTTAATTCACCACCTAGATTTTTGTAAATGTCACTCAAATCAGATAAGTTAAGCTTTTTTTCCAGAGCAACTATAGCTTTCGGGATTTCATCATCCTTTAATCGGCTAGTAAGTTCCATCCCTTGGTCTGGGTAAATTCTTCTAGGAAGGACCCATCTTGGATATCGTCTCTTTTGCTCTAATAAATAACCAACAATATCGGATTGGAATAGGGTGATTGCCCCACCTAACTCCCTAATACTATTATAGAAAGAAAGTAGTGTTACCCATGGGTCCCTTTGCTCAATTTCAACTCTGTTAGCAGCAAATAGTAGAGCAGATTGTGTGCGGACTTGTGTGGTCAAGATTGATCCTAGACCTGGTGCACATACACCTACATACTTACGGCCTGGCAGTAATTTACCTTCTGAATCTCTTGAATATTTCGCAAAAAATGAGTCTTCTGCATCAAGTCCAGGTGGAGGAAATATACTTACATCTTTACGTCCATATATTCCATCTATCTGCTCCCGATATCCTTTAGTTGTAGCAGTAGCGCAGATTATTTTGGGCTTTCGAATAATACCATTTAAATCTTCTGAGCATAATTTCTCAATAAGTGGTTCATATAGAGCGACCATAGATCCAAGAGGGCCTGAGATTAAATGAAGCTCATCTTGAATAATTAGTTGAGGTGGTAATGCACATCTTTTTCCATTATCGTCTAAACCAAAAATACTACGTATTTTGGGTTGCCAAGCAAGCATTGCAAACTTATCGACTGTTCCAATAACTACTGAAGGACGTTCATCGTAAATATCTTCATCAATTACAAAAACGGGGATTTGTTTGTGAAAAAGACAATTGGTATCAACACAAGAGAAAATTACTGAATTAGATTCTTTACTTTCATTGTACCCAACAACAACTTTCGAATTATCATTAATATTAACAATCCCCATTTGTGTCCCACAATATGGACATCTGTCAATCAAAAATGGATTATTAGTTTCCTTTTTTTTCTTAAGATTCGATTTTAATTCATTAAGCTTTGTAATTGCTTGAGAGCGCTTATTTGGCGTATTTTCCCCACCAACCCAAAGCCCGATACTAAATCGTTTTCCTGGAATTTTTTCTTCTTGACGTATGGCTTCAAGACAACATATGAGAGTTGCAGCACGCTGAAGTTGCTGTGCCGTCAAAAGACGCAAGGTATAACGCATTAAGACATGTACACCATCAGCTTCATTTCCATTTTCCAATCGATTGTAGATTAAAGTAAATGCCGCAAGTCCTAGATATGCTTCAGTTTTACCACCTCCTGTTGGAAACCAGATAAGGTCTACTTTTTCATGATCTACATGAGTATTGTCAATAGCTCCTTGTATACACATAAGCAAAAAACCAATTTGGAAAGGACGCCATATTCCTTTGGCACCTGTATTTTCTTTAAATGGTGTTTTTACATAAGGATGTCCATTTTGGTCGAATCCTATTTCTCGGATTGACTTAGGTGCATGTTTTTGTTGATTCAACATTGCTTTATTCGCAAGTTGAAATGCACGACGAACTTTTAAATTTGTTTTAATTAGAGAATATCCTGCTTCAATGCGAACTAAGGCTTCTTGGCAGTTTCTAATATGAGTTTCAGCTGTTTTTTGTAACTTTGAATCTAAGCCCAATGCGTTAATATTTTCTAATTTTTGGGAAATCCAATTAGAGTAAGCGCTTATGAGAGCTTTGATTTGTTGCTCACCTTCGCCACCTATTTCAAAGTTTGCTAGAGCTTCCATAGAAATAACTAGACTATTATTATTATCAATTTCAACTTCAGCTGAGATACTAGGTGTTTCAAAAGAGGGTAGAGATTCTGTAAAAACAGAGGTTACTGCTTTCGTTTCAGAATATGGGGTACTATTCCAGTTTGAAGCAACTCCATGGCCTTTTGCGAAAACTGGGGCATTTCTATATAGCAAGCGATTGCTTAATTCATCTTCACTCAGGTAATCATTTTCTAGTTCTGGATAGGGAAGAATAGCTGGTGAGTCAATATTCGGTACGATGACTCGGAGCTGTGTTTGGAACATACATTTCTGATTTTTTTCAATGAAAGAAGCATTTAATGTATGACGATTAACCACTGCTACAGTTATTAGCAACTTCCCTTTATGCTCTCTCTTAACGCCTTCGATATAAAAAGAATTTAGTAAATCCTCAGGATTATTAGATTCATTAGCTATTTTAAATTTAAAGTTTTTATTTAGCTCTGAAATTTTCTTTTTGAAATTAATCTTAATTGGTTTTCTATACCACCAAGTTTCTTGTATTTGGCTTGTCCGTTGTATATTAATTTTAAAATTTTTATAAAAAGCACCCGAAATTTCAAATACGATTTCATCGGTAAGTTTTGGATCAAGCAGAAATGAAAGACCAATACTTGATGGAGCTTTACTATTAGTTAGTGCAATATCAAAATCGTTAGAATCATCATCACTTGATTGTCTAATGCTATTAATTTGTTTGTTATTCTGTATACCATCAAACTCATTTTCTGACTCGTCTAAATCTTCCGGTATTACTGCTGGAAGTTCTTTTGAGCTATTAGATTCTAACTCCATATCCTGTGGATAGATAACACCAACACCATATCTTTGAGTTGGAAAAACCTTTAGGATCTCTTCTCTATCTGTTTTTGTTACAAAAACTGTATTTAACTCAGCTGAAATTGTTGGGGGATTGATTACATCTATCTCTTCTCCATAAGCACAAGGACCAACCAATTCTTCGTGCAATGTTTTTAAAACTATATTATCTCTAATATCAGCACCATCTCTCATAGTTTATTCCCTCCGAATTACTTATTTAATGCTTTTTTAAATCGTGTTTGAAATGTCTTTTCAATCTTTTTATGAAAGAGAAAGTGAACAGAATCAGTTGCTCTTGTGGCCCCGGTAAACATCATTTTTTGTGCTTCCTCCGATTCAATTTCATCAAAATCTATAAGAATAATGACTGGTGCTTCAAGCCCCTTAAATTTATGTATTGATGTATAGCTCAAACCATCTGGGTCTAAAGTATAAACTTTAGCATTTAGGAGCTCTTTATTCTTATGTGCTAAACTTTTTGATTCAGCTACTTTGGATAAGATAACTATATCCGAATAGTTAAAACCTTCTTTTAAGCAAGTTTTCAGAATTTCATTCAATTTTTTTAATTGTTCAGAATCATTAGAATACATATAGTACTGAGAGTCTAAAATTGAAGACTGAGAACGCAGATAACTTTTGTATGGTGAGTCCATTGCAAGCAAATTTAGACTTCGACGAGAAGATGACTCTGTATTTCTGCAATTTTTATAAAGTTTATAATTTATAAAACTTGGATTTCTTTTTCTTAGATTATCAATTAATTCGGACTCAGAAACATTTTTACTATAGATAGATTGATATACAAAATCACCGAAAATATGCCATTTACCATAGGTGAGTCCTTTATCTAAAAGTAGATCAAGACAGTCTAACCATAGATTATTTCCAATAATATCTTGTGCTTCATCAATAATAAGAAGGTCATATGAGCCATCCTCTGACTTATTGATAATGTTAGAGTAAGCTAATTGAGGCAGCTCGTTATTCCAATAATTATATTGATCCTCAATGCTAGGAGAAGTTTTAGGGTCATAAGACTTTAATAAGGCATGTAAAGTTGAGACAGTTATGTTGGCATAACCATTAAGTTGCTTTTTTAGATGTTCACTAAGCAGCTTATTCATACAAATGAATAATACTTTGCTACCTTCTTTTGCAGCTCTAATAGCAGACTCTATAGCTATAAACGTTTTACCTGTCCCCGCAGGACCACTAAACAAGACACATGAATGATCTGCTAAAGAGTCTAGTGCATCGAATTGTTCAGCCGTAAATTTTAATAATTCTTTTTCAATGGTTTCACTATGATTAGCAACTTGATGACTTAATTCTAGATTTGGGCGAAGTAGTTTAATTAAATTTGAAATATCTTTTTCATCAGGTCGATCAGGGTTATATCGTAGCCATTGTGCTGAGTTCTTTTTAAGTAATTCTTCACGAGCAAGTGAAATTTTCTTTTTCAGCAGTTCGGATAGTTGCCCACTTCTAAATTCTTTACTTGATGCATAACTAGTTCTGTCAACTTCAACACTCTCAAGTGTTACTTCGCAATGAGTAAAAATGACCAATGGGAATATTGGAATCTCTTTTAATAATACATTATTGTTTGAAATATATTTTTGAAGGCTGAACATTGTATCCTTAAGTTGTACAAAGGGGTTTCTAGAGCCACTCTGATCACTTCTACCTAGAAACCAAATACCATCTTCAATTCGAATTTCACGGTGTGCTTTAATTTCAATTGCTATCATTCCTAGTTTAGGAATGATAACTAAAAAATCTATTTCACCCATTATTCTAGTTTGATGATGAGTTGGAGCAATATTCAAAGAGTGAAGGATAGTCCAATCTGAAATATTTTCTTCTAGAGAAATTCTCGTAAAGAATTCTATTTCTCCTGGGCTTGGTGTATTTGGGTCAATTCGTTTTGGAATCATCTTTGGCATTTATTGTTTTCCTAAAGCGATTAGTGAAAATTGAATACCTTGAATTTTATAGTCTGAATTTAATGGTTCATTATTTTTAATACTCTCTAAATAGTCTTTGACAATCTCTAGGCCAATGACTTTTTTATAATGCCCTTCACTAATAGAGTCCCCCCTCCGTTTTCGAGCAAATTCAAAGAACCGTTCAATCTCATGCTTATCCGTAATTTCAGAAAATGATAAAACAGCTCTGTAATCCTCGTAGCTTCTTGGAGCAATATTTTCTGGGTCATACCAGTTCTTAATATTAGGAACATTTGCTCTTATTGCTCCTAGCTTTGTTAATTCCTGTGCAAGCTTTTCGATATTAATATGATCACGCAATGGTTTTTTCCACTTTTCCATAATTAGGTTCTGTTTGCGTTTTAAATCTTCTGAAGTTAAATAAGATGTATCAATTTTATCAACAATGTATTTTATATCTTGAATTTGCTCATTATTTTCAAAATTTGAATATTTGATTTTTCCATCTTTGGAAATTACAAGATATTCCTTATTACATTCTATAAATTTGGTTTTATTGTGACGATCAGTAATTTCTATTTTTAGGAGTAGTTGATCACAATTTGTGAATGAAGATGTGTCAGAGTTTTCAATCATCTCTTGAGAGTAAAGTGCTGAAAATTTTGAATAAAACTCCTGACTGGACTTAACTGATATCACTTCATTTTTTTTTAAATTTAGGTTGTCGGTAGTAATTTCTAAAGATTGATTATTGGGGGCCTTAAATATTGATGTGCCAACACCATGAATAAATGAGTTTTCTGGATGAATAAGAATAAATGTTTCAGAAGGGGGGAGCGTAATTAACTCAGGTATCCATTTTGCTGGAAGAAAAGTGATAATCGGTATGTCAAAATATTGCTCTCTGGCAATTTTAGGGAAGATTGGTTGCACAAAACCATGTAGACCATTTTTTTGAAGTAGTGGAGAAAAATACTGCCATTGATCTGTTGATTCAACTAACAATCCATACATTTCTTCATTATTGTTGAGAATTAAATTTTCTAATGTTTCTAATATTATATTGCTGATTTCAATAAATTTTACTGAATCGAAAATTATTTTAGCCGTATTGATTATTTCAGTACGATAACCTTTAATCCTAAGACCTTTACATGCATCTCTTATTTTAGTTAATTCATCTTCAAAAATTTCTTTTGCTGAAATAAATTTATTTAATAGCAGATAACATTGATCCAATACAGTGGAAATTTGATATTCTCCACTATGGATGGATTGTAAATGTTTGATCGCATTAATGAAAAATATTAAAGGTTCATATCTATATGGTGCTGAAATAATAGTAGTATTTTCAAAGTTTGGAAAAAAAGAGTTCATGATATTGATTCCCGCATGAGCGTGGCAACTAATAAGGCTCTATTTGTAATACCAAGTTTTAGTAAATTAGATGGAATACTTTGAGGTTCTATAGAGGTAAGCCTATTATTTGCATAAAGATCATTTACTTGTGAAATTAAATCTTGGTAACGGTTATGGGTGGGAGATAGTATGATCAGGAAGCGCCCTTGTTCAATATTTTCAGGAACATCATTAATCCAAATCTGACTCTCAAATCTTTTAAAGTCAAAGCTTTTAGGAGAATAGGCATTTATGTCAGAAAACTTACCATTCTGAGAGGATAAATTTAGTAGGCATTCCATTGTTAATTTAAGGGTACTTGGTATGAATAGAGGCACTTTTTTCCAATAATCAAGTTTAGCTTTCGCATCATGACCTATAAGTGCTGGATAAAAAGAATTAGTTAAGTTGCGTATATCATCTGAAGAGATATCATGTTTACCTAACCAATTTTGAGGTGTTTTATGTGGAAAAATTTTTCCATATTTTTCAAGGTAAATACTAGGTTTTGCATATCTGACCGGTTCGGAGATGGAGTTTGAGCGTACTTTACGGTATCTATACCAATAGTATTTCTGACCATCAAAGTCTTCAGTATTATCTATTACTGCATGAACGTATTTCTTGTTATCTTTTTCGCATGGAAGTAGTAAGCAGGTATTTGGTGCATAAGGAGGCTTTATTTCAATTTTTGCACCATGGCAAGCTGCAAGTGCTGTTAAGTATGGTGTTTTTGAGATAATAGCAATACATTTGAACTCGTTATCTACGAATAAGCTTTTTGATAAGGCATAAAGTAGCTGGTATTGCCTTGGAAAGTTATTTAAATTCATTTTCACGATTTTATTTAAATTAAGTTTTAAAATGCTTTTTAGCAGGAAATTGTTTTTTCAGTTTACTATAAATCATATTGCCCTCCCTAATACCATAATATTATTAAAAATAATAGTCTAGTATCTACGTGAAAATTTATGAATTTTTTATCTAAAATTCAAATAATAATTAATTTAAATTTGATTTTGTAATCGCACATTCAATGTCACCGTGAAACATATCAATGCATTTTATGCAGTTCCTGAAGCTAAACTTTAGGAGCTGATTCTTTTCTGTCATGATCACTAAAACTTGGATTAGAAAAACCAGTACACCAAGAATAAATCCTGACATCGAATTCGGCTTTCTTTGCCTTTATCTATTTTTAACAGGGTTTTATTACCTTTAGTGAATATCCTCTTTATATCTGGGTTAAATGAGTGATAAAGTATCACTCAAAATACCCAATATAGATTTATAGATGAAAGAGTTTCTGTCCCAAGCTGATGACCTGCATGAAAAGTACCTGAATAAGGAAAACCAGAAAATTGGAGAACACAAGATGCTGGTAAATCAGGTACTAGAGTCCTATGATCAGAAAACTGTTGCTGAAATACTTCGTAGAGTAGGCCAGTATGACTGGACCCGTGAAACGCTGAATAAATGGCTCAATGGAAAGAGTGCACCACGGGCACTGAGTGAAGGTGAAGTAGAAATGCTTCAGCAGAAAATGCTTCCAAAACCGCCAGCCCACCATCCGAATTATAAATTCCGTTTTATTGATCTGTTTGCCGGTATTGGCGGGATCAGGAAGGGATTTGAAGAAATCGGCGGGCAATGCGTTTTTACCAGCGAATGGAACAAGGAAGCAGTCCGGACCTACAAAGCCAACTGGTACTGTGATCCTGAACAGCATAAATTCAATGAAGATATTAGACAGGTTACGCTTACTGAAGATCCGGATACAGATATCAATGAAGCCTATCAGCATATTGATAACGAGATTCCGGATCATGAGGTGCTTCTGGCCGGTTTTCCATGTCAACCATTCTCTCTGGCAGGGGTTTCAAAGAAGAACTCCCTTGGCAAGGCACATGGTTTTGAATGTGAAGCACAGGGCACCCTGTTTTTTGATGTGGCACGGATTATTGCCGCAAAACAACCAGCTATCTTCGTACTCGAAAATGTAAAAAATCTGAAAAGCCATGACAAGGGAAATACCTTCCGTGTCATCATGAAGACGCTGGATGAGCTGGGATATGATGTTGCAGATGCTGAAACGAGTGGACCGAATGATCCAAAAATCATTGATGGCAAGAACTTCCTTCCCCAGCACCGTGAGCGTATTGTACTGGTAGGCTTCAAACGCAGTTTGGATATCAAGGGCGACTTTTCCCTGAAAAATATCAGTAAACTCTTCCCTGAAGTCCGTCCGACTATACAGGACGTGTTAGAAAAGGAAGTAGCAGACAAGTACATACTAACCGAAAATCTCTGGAAGTATCTTTACAACTACGCCAAGAAACATCAGGCCAAAGGTAACGGTTTTGGCTTTGGTCTGGTAGATCCGAAGAATCCTGGCAGCGTGGCCAGAACCCTTTCGGCCCGTTATCATAAAGACGGTTCGGAAATCCTGATCGACCGTGGCTGGGATATGCAGCGTGGAGAAGAAGATTTTGATGATCCTGATAACCAGATAAACCGTCCGCGTCGTCTGACACCACGGGAATGCGCAAGACTGATGGGCTTCCAAAAACTGGATGGAGAAGATTTCTTCCGTATTCCGGTCTCGGATACGCAGGCCTACAAGCAGTTCGGTAACTCGGTTGTTGTTCCCGTTTTCACTGCCGTTGCGAGGTTACTCGAACCTTATATTTTACGTGCAGCAGAAATTCAGAAGCGTGAAAAAGACAAGATTTTTGTGTAAAAGCTATAAAAATCACTTAAATAAAGGTACGATCCGGTCAGAAGAACAATGACCGGATTGTATATGACCACTCTCAGGCAGATATCACAGACAATGCAGGCTCTAGGCGCAACCCGCATCCTGCTCAAGCCGCTTTCCAATAATGACAATTCCAAACAGCAAATCTATTTTGGGGGGAATTTTGAAGTTCTTCATGATTTTCCACTGGGAGAGATCCGCGCAGATGGAGAATCCAGCAAAAAAGGCCCTATATTCAAAGCGCCTCTCAAACTATTATGGATCACACCGGAAGGTGAAACTGAAGAAGCAGCAGGTTCCCAGATTATCCTCTATCCCAAATATCCGGAAATAAGGCTTTCCGGATTCCTCCGTGGCTGCTCGCTTGCCCCATGCAAGATAATGAAACCACCAACAACAGAAGAACGTGCACTGTATGCCAGCCGTAAACGAGGCATGATACTGGGACTGACTGACGATAAGGTCTTTGCCTATACAGGATCATGGGATGAAGAAATTTCAGGGGAGATCCAAGAATACGCCGAAGAGAACCAAGACAGACATGTCCTGTCAGTTTTTTATGAATACTACTCCAGCCTTGCAGACAGTCAGGATCTTTTGATCGGAAAACTCAAGGATATCTACTTCAAGGGACCTATAAGATCCAGAAGACTGGACAAAGACGGTATTGTTATCTTTTATGAAGCACCAAATGGAGCCGGTTTTACCTTGGAATGCGAATTCGGCATCATTCCAAACGGGAAGGCCAGCCCGGATTTCCTCGACTGGGAACTTAAGACAAGATCAAAAAGCAGTACGACCCTGATGACACCTGAACCGGATATCGGGCTCTATCGTGACAGCTATACAAATTTCATGAATACCCATGCAAACCGTAGGCAACCGGATAAACTCTACTTTACGAGCAAACATCAACCCGGAATCCGAAATCCGGAGACACACCTGACTCTTTTCATTGAAGGCTATGATCTGGAGAAAAAGAAAATTACCCAGAGCGAGGGTGGCTATTTCCTGAAAAATGATAGTGGGGAAATTGCAGCCGGATGGACCTTCAGCAAGCTGCTCAACCACTGGAAAAACAAGCATACAAAAACCTGTTATGTTTCCTATACAAATCTCAAGATTGAAGGGCATACCTATTACAGGTTTGGGCCAAAGGTTTCCTTGGCCAAGGGAGCGAGTATCGAAAAATTTCTGAATGCACTGGTAACAGGGCTGGTCGTACATGATCCTGGCTGTAAATATGCACTGGATACCAATACCGGTAACTGGAAGCAGAAGAAGCGTAACCAGTTCAGGGTATCAGCAGCCAATTCAGCTTCACTCTATGACGAATACAAAGATCTCGACCTGTCCATGTTATAACGATGATATTCAACCTGCACATAGCCTCTGTATATTGGGTATCCTGTGCCGGTTCTGTTTATGTCAAAAGCGGGGATTCTCTCTAAGTTCAAGAAAATTTTCAGTTCCTGACAGCCAATCCGCAATCGTACTAGCCACCTTCTCTGGATCTTTCCTAGCTCCCCGGATACTGCACTCCCATACAATGCAGACTCGCCAGTTACTAGCGAGCAGGAGTTCTATAGCTCTGGAATCATTCGCCTGATTATGACAGATTTTCTCCTGCCAGAATTCAGTCCGTGTTGCCGGTAACCTGAAAAGATGACAATTTTGATGACCATGCCAGAAACAGCCATTTATAAAAATGACACTATGGTATTTAGGCAAGACAATATCAGGCTTCCCGGGAAGATTTTTAACATGGAGACGAAAACGAAATCCCCTGTTGTGTAGAAGACTACGAATCAGCAATTCAGGTTTGGTATTACGACTTTTTATTCCTGCCATCATGCGGCTACGGGTAATACTATCAACAATATCTACCATTGAATTACCTTATATATTAGACCTCTTGCGAAAGTATCGTTTTACCTAATTTTTGAATTGGATAAAACCTTATAAAATGTAGCTTTGGGCTGTTTAAATTTTGACTAACGCAAGAAGTCTAATGTTATACAAATAAAAAATATAATAGCTTATGCTAAAAAATCAGCTTATTAATTAGCATAAGAAGAAATTTAAAGAAAGAGTTTTATATTGATTAAGAAGCTAATGCTTGTCTCTGAATTACATTGGAAATTTCTTCGCTGAAACTAATCTCTACATCATTGCTTCCCTGATCATTTAAAGTTTTTTTCTTTATAGTAAACAGGTCGTTAAGTATTTTTATAGTGAGACTATTTTGAGATGACTTGGAAAGTCGATATACAGACTCATCCAACACTGTATTTAACTTTTTGATCTCCTTTTCATCATTATTCTGTTTTATAAAAACAAAATATGCACGGTATAGAATCGCAAGGACACTCTTATATTTCATAAATTCTTGCATATTCACTTTACCACCTTGTGAGGAAGGCATAATCATATCTTTGCAGGTGATCTTCTTATTTGATAAATCAAAATCAGCATGAGCAACTAAATCTCGAATTTCACGTTGAATATGTGCTTTGTTAAAGTAGGGTAAGCTGGTTTCAATCGCTTTTTTAAGATTTCTATGGGTTAAATCAGCCTTCTTATTAGCTAGGCTTGAGAAATCATGACCTTTTGAACTATCAGCATATACTAAGGCATTACTACGCGTCATCATTGTGATAGCTGACCAGAATTGATAATTTATTTCAGCTCTAAGTTCAGTGCTAAGATTGAGCGCTACATAGTTTTTATAAACATATACAATATCATCAAGATTTTTTAAAAGTTCAGAGGCAACAGCTACGTCGGATTTAAGAGGATTAGGATTAAATTCAATTCCAATCATGGAAGAGATTAAAAAGCCGAACAGGCGAGCCATATCCTGATTTTCAATAATGCATTCATAGCTATATTCTTGAGCAAAAGTATCCATTGCAGTTTGTGCCAATGCTTCATATAAATTTGAATCTTGTACTGGATTCAATTTACCTTTAGTAGCCACAGAAACATCAGGATGTATAAAACTGGTGAATAAACCCGATGCAATATTAAATTCAGCATCAGATTCAAGAAGCTCATTCATCATAAGAACACGGATAAAATATTTTGTATTTTTAATATTTTTATCAGTTGGTACCAAGTTAATAACAGCATAAGTAAATCTTGGATCGCCCGTTTCCATATAAGAGACTTTTTTAACTTTATAGGGATGACGATAGTTCTTAAGTGGTATTAGTTTAAAAATTGGCTCTAACATAATGATTTCTTGGCAACTCTGAATTTTAATAGTGTAATTTAGGTAGGGTAGGTATCAACTTAATGGATGATCTGCATAATCCATAAGAGGCGGTATTCGTATAAAGAACCTTTTACCTAATTTTATCAAATAAAACTACTATTTATCTAAAATATAATGTTAATGCAATTTTGAAAAATCTGATTATAAAAAGCCAATTATTTCAGTGAGATAATTGGCTTAAGTAAAGAGTCGTATTATTTGGTTATCCGCTGATCCTCCCAATAACATGGCACGATAATCAAATTGTTCTCATGTAATCGTGACCATAATCGGACACCTAAATCCCGCTGCATATTTTGGACTGTGAAATTGGAAATTAGCAGAGTCGACTTCATACTGTCATAACGGCTATATAAAACCTTATGTACCATCTCTAGGCGTTTTTCATGCCGGTCATGCAGGCCATATTCATCAATCACCAATAAATCAAAACTGGAGAAATGGTCGATAACTTCCTTCTCAGAACGTGAAGCATCTGACCAGGTATCCATCATTTTTTGAGCAATTTCTGCACTGGTATAGTAGCGTGCAGATTTTGTACTGTTGTGCAGAATGTTGCGAATGATTGACGCACTCAGATGAGTCTTTCCTGTACCCGGTGTACCAATGAGCAGTAGGTTTGGATAATGGTCAGAAATAATCTGCTGTGCAAAAGCCTGACATAGTTTGATGGCATTGTCTTGTGCAGGACATGCAACTACATAATTCTTGAAGCCACGATCCAGGTAGCGTTTATTGAGTCCTGAATTTTTAATTTTCTGTTGTAGCAATCGCTGTTGCAACTCATCTGCATAGGCTGCATGTGAGTGATGGACGGTTTCTTTGGCACACAATTTACATAGCTTGTGACCAGCGATTTCCATCAGGGGTATATGATGGGTAGGGCAAAGTGTTTCCGTTGTTTCTGTGCGAAACTGGAGCGTTTTAAGCATGGTATTCATGATCACTCTCCTAAATCCATTTGGAATTTTCTAAAAAATCCTCATTTTTTTCTTCAAAATTTGAAGATGAAGATGAAGATGAAGATGAAGATGAAGATGAAGATGAAGATGAAGGGCATGGTTCAAGCATGACTTGAGTAATACTCGGGTTCTTCTCAGGAGCTGCTTGAGCATTTACTTTTCGTTGCTTGGCTGATGCTTGAGCATTACTTGCGGATTTCCCCCAACGTACTTGAGCTGCATTTTTAGCTTTATCAGATTTCATTTGCTGATTTTGCAATGCCTGGCTTTTTAAACTGCTTAAGAAATTTGAATGAATCTGCTCAGACTCGACTTCAAACAATTCTAGGGCCATCAGAGTATTTAACAAAGTTTTAGCCTTGGTGTGCTGCGGTAATTTCGTGATGCTACATACAGTAGCTAGGTCGTGAGGAATGTCACCATTTTTCCAGAAATCCATCATTAACAGCAGTGCCGCACCAATTTGTTCTGCTGTCATTCGTGCAAATTTCGCCTGTAGGTCGCCAATATAGAGTGGCATCCAAATTGAAATATCTTTATGCATGTGTTCACCTTTTTATAGGTATAAAGGGGCTGAGGTCATCAATTAGATGACCTTTTATGTTTGTTTTATGAGTGAGCGAGACTCATTAAGCGGACACGGGCCTGTTGAGCTAAGTCATCGTAATGAGCTTGCCCTTCATCCAGCATTCGCTGTAGCCAGAGTCTCAACGCCTGGTGATCATCGAAGCATTTATTGATTTCCAGCAAAAAGGCCAGATTGTGCAGTTTGGGAATGTGTAACTCGTGAATAAGTTCACGCGCGACCATATCTGCTTCTGGGCTAACGACTACGCCGCCAAAGAAAGCTTTACTGTTCATGGGCAAGCTCCTCTGTATTGAGTCTCTCCAGCATGGCTTCAAAAGCACTACCATCGCGACGTGTAACATTCGGAATGTAGCGGCTATAGACTCGAAACAGCATTTCAGTGGTTGAATGTCCCAGCTGGCGTGCGATCCATTCCGGGTTCTCGCCTGCAGATAACCATAATGTTGCAGCGGTATGACGTGTTTGATAAGCACGACGGGGCTTTAACCCTAAAAAGCGTAATAGGGGGTGCCAGACACGCTTGTTTACCAAGCGATAATCGAGAGGTCCACCATCACGATTGCAGAAAACAAAACTGGATTTACCATTATTTAAGCTTTTCTGTTGCAGAAAGGCCTGATAAACCCGATCACTCATTTGGATCGTGCGGTCAGAACCATACGTTTTGGTTCCACCAAGAACACCATTCACCAATGCTTCACGAATGTGGATTTCCCGACGTTGTAAGTCCACATTTTTCCATTGCAAGCCATCGATCTCACTGGTGCGCATACCTGTGAAAAATCGAACAGTATAATAAGGCTTAAAATCATCACGAACTGTGGCAAGGATTGCGTGTACTTCCTTTAATGAAAAAGGTGTTACTTCAATCTTTCCTTGCTTTAAGTTCTTGATATTTTTATAAGGGCTATCAAATTCATATCGTTCGGCAGCACTATCGAGTATCATACGAAGCACTATCATAATCTGGTTGATTCTTGATGGTGAAAGGCATTCTTGGTTTTTTCCGTGAGTCACTTTGGCGAGGGATGAACGGAATCCAAGAATGTCTGACTTTTTAATATTAATAACAGGAATTGCGCCAAAAAAAGGGATCAAGTACTTTTTGATTACAATTTGAATTTTCTCCTTATAGCTTGTACGCCACTCTATTTCTTTATCAGTGAACCAGATTTCACAGAACTTTGAAAATAGAGGTGTTTTAGAGCTGATTTCATTTACTCTGTTTTCTGCATTTTTGATTTCTTTCAAACGAGAACTTTTTGGAAAGTACTTAGCATAGTCAAAAATACCCAATAAGATTTCCGCTTCCATTCGCTCAATCACTTTTTCAAGCTTTTTGCGATTTGGAGCATTGTCTTCAAGAGCTGTTGTTTCACGACAACGGATGTTTAAGTATCGAAAATCGACACATAACTTACCGTATCTAGTACGGATGGCAGCCATAATAATATCCTCCTTATTGAAGTTGTAGGCTGTGTAGCGAGCCTAAAGTGGTTTTAGTCATATCTTCTTCAATACGCTCCCATACATATAAAATTTTGCGTCCACCAAAAGGGCGGATGTAATGAATGCCTTCGATTAGAACACTGTCCTTCAACTGATTACGGATGGTACGCTCGTTGTAATGGATTCGTTCCGCCAGTTCTTTTGTAGTAATATAAGTAAGATTCATGTTTGTATCCTTTTATAAAGTATCACAATGGTGTTATTTAAGATCACAATGCAATAATAAATGCGTTTAATACATCATGCAAGTACTTTATTACACAATGGTGGTAATTAATGATAGTTTGTAACTTCCCTGTTCTTTTGGCGGAACGAAGAATGAAAGTGGCAGATGTAGCTCGGGCAACCGGAATGAGTAAGACGACTTTACATAAGCTTTATAATGGTCAATCAACTCGTATTGATTTTGAAACATTAGAAAAATTGTGCGTATTGTTAAATGTAGACGTTGGTGATTTATTAAAGTTCAAGCCAGATGAATAATTATTACTAATAAAAAGCGTCATATAATTTAATGATTTTCTAGTTAGTATATTGTTTTTATTGAGTATTTTTGGTGACCAAATTTGGTCACCATTTTTTATAAGAGATTAAAAAGCTTTAATGAAAGCCATAAGGGAGTGCTTCAGGTTTTTTTAAAAATTACTCAGTTCATATTGAGTAGAATTCATGCAAAAACTTAAACATGTTGATCTATAGTTGACATTGATAGGGCACGTTTTGGTCACTTTTGGTCACGTAAGCCCACTCTTAACTGATCTAACTTAACTTTTTACTCACTTTGAAGCTGATAGCTTTATAGAATGAAAGAAAAAATGTTATTTAAAATCAACAACGAAAAAGCCCCAATCTTTCGATTAGGGCTTTTTGAATTTGGAGCGGGAAACGAGACTCGAACTCGCGACCCCAACCTTGAGGACGTCAAACAAGGTCAGCCGTTAGTTAAAGTCAGCAGTGCTAACTACTCACAGCAAGTAGTACAAGCGCAATCAGGGCTGGAACAAGCGACCACCAATTTAGCCAACCAGCAACAAATCATCGAGCAGCGCAAAGCCGATGTCAAAGCCGCGCAGGCAAAAGTAGCACAAGTTAAAACCCAGCTAGCATTGTCTATCCAACAGCTTAAACGACTTGAATCCTTGGTCGGTGTTGGCGCCGTGTCACAAAATGAAGTCGATACTGCCAAAGCGGCAGTTAAAAACAATGAAGCACTGATGAGCCAAGCAATCGCCAGTGTCAATGTCGCCCGCGAAGGTCAAAAGACCGCGGAAGTGGCAAAAATTGGTTTGGTGGCACAGATTAAAAGCGCCAATGCACAGCTAAATCAAGCCAATACCAACCAAGAGTATGGCTTAATCACCGCCCCGACCTCAGGTAAATTAGGGCAAATCAATATCCGTACCGGTCAGTTGGTGACACAAGGCACGCAGTTGGTTTATCTCATTCCAAAATCGATGTGGGTCATTGCCAATTTTAAAGAAACCCAAATTGATAAAATGAAAATCGGGCAAAAAGCGTGGTTTACTGTCGATGCCCTAGGCAAACAAAAATTTACGGGGGTAGGCAAAAGCATCTCCCCCGCAACAGGGTCAGAATTTAGTGTCATTAAAACCGACAATGCCACCGGGAATTTTACCAAAGTGGTACAGCGCATTTCTGTACGCATTGACATCGATGGCAATCAAAGTCGTCTGAATGAATTGATACCCGGCATGTCGGTAGTGGCAACAGTAGATACGTCAAGTTAGCAAATTACCCCTTTTTTATTCTCCTTGGCCAAACTCAGTTTAGTGAATTAAGCTTAAAAAATCTTTCGCTAAATAAGCTGGGTTAGGATATTGATAGAACCCTTCACCCGTGGCTTCACCCAATTTGTTGGTATCGACCAGTTCTGCTTTGAGCTTTTCAGCGGGCTGCTGCAAAGAAGGGTCCGTTTTTGCCAGTTCATTTAAGATATTGTAGTTGGTTGTCATGCCATTTTTATCCAAAATCGCCATCGGTCCAAAGGGTGAACCCGTGGCTATCATCCACGTTTTATCAATGGTTGCGGCGTTGGCAACGCCGTTTGCCCACAGTTTTAACCCCGCTACCAATAACGGAATCAATAAGCTATCAAGCACATAGCCCGATTGTTCTTTTTTCACCGCTATCGGTAGCATAGCAATGGCTTTGGCAAATTCGATGACGTCAGCATAGACTTGTGGGTCGCAACTTGGGGCCGCCATCAACTCCACCGTATTACGGATATGGATATGATTGGCAAAATGCAGCATCAAGAATTTTTCTGGACGGTTAGTAAAGGTTGATAACACGCTTGGCAATAACGTCGATGAGTTACTGGCAAACACGGTTTTGGCAGGGGCGGCGGCTGAGGCTTTGCTATAAAAATCTTTTTTGATGTCTAAGCTTTCTGGCACCGCTTCAATCAATAGGTCTGCATCTTTTAACGCCTCATTCAAGTCCGTGGTGTAAGCCAAATTGTTGCTGGCTGCTGCCACTTGGGCATCGGTTTCACCTAGGTCATGCTGATGCTGATTGGCAAGGTCGGTAAAGCGGGTTTTCGCCTTAGCAATCGCGTCATCGTTAATGTCATAAATCGTCACGTTAAACCCATGAAACGCACATTGCACCGCAATTTGGTTGCCCAATACGCCACTGCCTGCCACGGTAATATTTTTATAGGGTACTTTGGATAAATCCGCTTTGGGTGGTTTTAAAAAATCAGGATTTTTAAAGGCGGGATTGGGGTATTGATAAAATCCTTCGCCCGTTGGTACGCCCAGTTTATTTTTCTCAATGTAATCTTTTTTGAGCATATCGACGACCGCTTGGTCTTGTTGTTTGCCCTTAGCCACAGCAAGCTTGTAAATATTGTAAGGGGTAGTCAGCCCCAGCATATCATAAAAAGCAAATGGTCCCATCGGCGAGCCTGTGCCAAGCATCCAAGTTTTGTCGATGGTTTGAATGTCAGCAATGCCTTGGATATACAGCTGCATCCCTGCATTTAACCAAGGATTGAGTAGTGAATTTAGTACATAGCCCGAGGTTTCTTTGTTGACGATAATAGGCACCATGCCGATTTGTTTGGCAAACGCGGTCACCGCATCAAATACATTAGGGTCAGTATCGGCATGCGACATAATTTCGGCAAGATTGCGCTTCCAAATCTCATTGGCAAAATGCATCATCAAAAACTTAGCAGGACGGTCGGTAAATTTGACCAAATCACTGGGCAACATGGTAGATGAGTTACTGACAAATACGGTTTTTTCGGGTGCGGCTGCTGAGGCTTTTTGATAAAAATCTTTTTTGATGGCGACATCTTCGGGCACCGCTTCAATCAACAAGTCGGCGTCTTTTAAGGCGGCGATTAAATCTGATGTATAGCTCAAGTTTTGTTCAGCCTGTTTGGCTTGTTCGCTTGTTTCACTTAAATCATCCTGATGACGTTTGGCGATATTGGCAAATTTGGTTTTGGCTTTATTGAGCACCTCGTCATTGATATCATACACAACGACTTTAAAACCATGAAACGCCGCTTGTACGGCGATTTGATAGCCCAAAACACCACTGCCTGCGACTGTGATATGGGTAAAATTAACAAGAGGATTCGACTCTGACATACAATACTCCTAGATTGATTGGCAAATACGCAACTTTATTTTTGGTATTATCGTATTTGCTAATCACTATGTTTAATAGCTTAAGTTTAATGAAATAAGTTTAATGGCGTAAAAAGGTAAAAAACCGTTAGCCCAGTCACAGGCTAACGGTTTTTGAATGATTAAAGGCGATGTAGTTTTTTACCCAATGGGTGAAATTTTACCCCAAACAATGCCCCCATAACCGCCCCGCTACTGGTTTTTTGCCAAATTTAAAGGTTATAAAAATCTTTATCAAATGCCTGTTTTAGATTGATTGACTCGGCACGTTTTTTATGATTTAAACGATGGCGAGTGGTCGAGGCGGTCTGATAGGCACGCAGTCGCGCATGTTGCAAATTACCAATCGGACGGTTGGCTTCAATACAGCGAAACGGGGTAAATGACAAGTGTTCCATAATGTCAAAATTACCGTCATCCGGCACATCTTGGCAAGGGATGGTGAGTTTTGCCACTGTCACAAACGGGGCGTCTTTTTCATCCCATTCTTTGGTCAAGTCATTAATGGGTTGGTCTTTTAAGTTACGGCACAGCTGGATTTGCACATCAAACTCATAATCGTGCTCACGGATTTCTTGTAAAATCAGAGGACGAATCGCCTCGTTAGTAGCGTTGACATCTAGGTCACGGCGCTTGATTTTGGCTTGTGACGCTTTGGTCGGAGCAACACGGATTTTTGCCATATAGTCGCCATGACGCACCGCTCCTTGTGAATAAAAACTGTATAACAAGGTATTTTGCGGTTTGATGGTTTTAAACTTACTAAAAGCCCTAAAAGTCTTGAGGGATTCTTTGGATGGCAGTTTTTTGCCATATTGGGTAAGCCAGTCAAAGGCAAATTTGGCTTGACCTTTCGCCCCTTTGGCAAAATAATCATTTAATTGTAAAAATAGCCGTGAAATATAACTATAGTCTTGGATAGTATTACAAAAGAAAATAGGGAAATTAATCAGATTGTAGTCAAAGTTTGGGCTATCTGGCTCATCTGGCAGTAATTTGTCGCCTTTGACACCAAAGACTTTAATCGCCAACCCTTGAGAAAGCCCCAACTTGTTGTCGGCAGCCACACGAGATGAGCCGTTAGAAAAACGAATCACTGCTTCATGACGAGCGGGTTTGGCATAGATACCTTGGGCGTATTCTTTGGGCAGTTTTGGTAAAATCTCAAAGTTGGCTTTTAAGGCACAGTAGCCTTTGGCATGTGCATCTCGGGTGTGATAATTGATTTTGCTAACGGTGTCTGATTTGCCGATATAGTCACGAATATCTGCGGTGATTTGGTCGATGGCTTTTTCATCGTCGCTAGTAAGCTGGTCGATGGCTGGATCAAACTTGGCATAACGACCACCGAATAATTTATTTAACATGATGATTGTCCTTTGTTATTTTCATTATTTTATAAGGTTAGGTGCACTAAAAACGCCTAACCTTTTTTTATTTAGTTTTACTCTAATATGAATTTTCGTTAAGCTCACTAATCCATTTGAGTGCCGACAAGCTTGGTACAAAAAGATATTCACCGCCTTGTAGGGTATTAAATTGCAAAATATTGGTATGACGCTTACGAATTGGCTCATCGGGTACGGTGAATACATCGCTATCAGCGTCACTACCTGCGTGTACGCCTAGCATTGGGTCACGTTCTTCCCCAAGGTTCATAAAGTTACCGTCATTAATCCATTGGCTTTGCAAAAACTCAAGCGTGTCCATGGCATGCGCGCTGATACCGATAAAAAATAAACCCCGTTCTTGACCATCGTCTTGGGTCACGTTGGGCGGCACGATATCGCCATACGAAACGCTACGGCGGATGATACGGTGAAGACGCACATCGCTTAGAATAAAATCTTTGGTATTGCGGGGGTTCATACGGCGAGCATGGGCACCAAATGGGCAGCCTTTGCCATACGGATCGTCCGTGTAGTCAAATTTATTGTTTGCTACATTGTCTTTACCGAGGGCTTCATCATCATGGTCTGGGCTTAGGGTGATGGGGGCACCCGAACGCCAGCGACCAAACATTTTTGCCCCCAATTTATCGGCTTTAGCTGGGTCATTGTCGCTTTGTTCAAGGCAATAGCGGTGAAAGTCAGCCACATTACTGTGGTATTTTCGCAGTACCATAAACGAGCCGTTTTTTCCCAATACTTCAGGCTGTGGCATGGGGGGTACCACGCCCGCCTCACCTTTATAACCTAACACAAATTCACCTGCCGCAATCGGGCGTTCGGTGTTATTTTCAAGGGTGATACCACTGCCATCCACTTCTGGGTTACTGATGCCATCGCGATAACCAAACACGTTTTTGACGTCACCATCTACGCCAAAATCATGTTCCACCAAGATTTCGATGGCGTTACGGCTGGTATCTAGATAAGGGGCAAACGCCTGTTTAAGTTCGGCAAGTTTGGCTTGCCATTTTTCTTGGCTACCGGCAATCACCGCGCCGCAAATATGAATATCGCCTTTATCACCAAATGGCGCAAGCCAGTTGCTCGGGTCATTGTCACCTTTGTCACCCAAGATATCGGAGCGGCCTGCCATCCCTGTTTTGAAATTTTCTGGGAAAGAATCAAGCGAGCTTTGCGGTAAGCCTAAAGCTTTTAGCCCCTCATACGTCATCACAATGGTCAAATTGGCATCCATGTCTTTTTGGAAATTTTTTGAGCCTGTGACGTTTGGTAATACCGCTTTTAGTAATTCACGACCTGCGTTGCTGTCATTGACTTTTAGCGCGGCAAGCGTGCCATAGTAAGGTGCAGGGCGGTCATGCAAGATGATGGCTTGAATATCCTCAAGCTCCATCGTGGCGATATTGGGATAGATAGCGTTCGTTGCCCGTGTCATGACGCTGTGCAGCTGCGTGCCGATTTTTTGTTTGGCTTCGTGTACCCGTTCTTTGACACTGCCTTTTTCAGCGGGTGTATCGCTGTGTTCAAATTTGTCTTTAATGGCATCTATGCCATGCTCGATACCATCTTGTAGATGGGTTTTTAATTTGCCAAGTAGGCTTTCATTCGCTGGGTTGTCGTTATTCATGGTCGTTCCTAGCAGAGAATTTTAAAAATTTGATGCTGAAAGCTTGTTCACCATACACCACGCTAAATATCGCTTGCTTATGGTAAAATCACTGAACAAATCGCTTTTGTATCGAAATTTTAACCTAAAGCTTGCCCGTTCAGAGTACGGTTAGAATAGTACGCTGATAAACGTGATATGGTGAATACAGGTTCTAAGCGGGCTTATTGGGCTTGTTCAATGGCTTTATTAATGCCACGCACGATTTTGTCATTACGCGCAATATCACGAACCGTCAGATGCGGTACACCTACATACCAACCGGTAGCGGTAATCTGATGGTCAAGGATAAATTGCTTGACAGTCGGGCTTTTAATCCCAGGCCAACCCTCTACATTGCCAAAAATCAAATCCATGAGTTCTGGAATTTTGGTAGCAAAGTCGTTGATGTAAGCATCCCAATCGCCATCATAGGCGGTACAAAACAGTAGCTTAGTATCATTGTCTAAAAACACCAACCGCAAATCATGCAAGGTGCCTACATTGGTCGCCCCTGCAAGATTGCCTTTGGTAATTTCCAAAATTCGCTTGATACGAGCTGCCCCATCTTTGGTCAAGGGGGCGATGGCGGTGAGTTCAGACACTTTGCCTGATTTTAAGCCCTTTTCACCGGCACTGGTGACAGAATGGTCATAGCCATCATTAGCGCCCTCTTTTAGATTTGCCATGAACATTTGGGCTTTTAATGCCACATCGTCTAATAAAGAAAGTTTTTCATTGTTTTCAGTTGTCATATTTATTGCCCTTATAGTTAGTTGATCATTAATTGAAGTGCATGATTTAAATTTATTTATCCCATTGTTTTATGATTTAAAATTTAAATCTTTTTTATTATATAAGCCGCAAAAAGCAAAAAGCGTTAAAATAACTTTCATCACCCATAAAATTACAAAACTAGGGTGTGTTGACACTTTTAGCTTAAAAAAATAGCGAAGTAGTAAAATCAAATCGCCAAACACAATTTTACTATTCGCTATGCCTCGTACCATGCTGACAGATCAACACTGGCAAAAGTTGAAAGTTATTCTGCGTAATTTATCCATTCACCACAACTCAAATTTACGCAATTTTATTGAAGCTATTCTCTATAGAATTAGAACAGGCTGTCCGTGGCGAGATATTCCTTCCTGTTTTGGTCATTCAAACTCTATTTTCAAACGTTTTAATCGTTGGTCAAGCAGCGGTAAGTTACTTAGATTATTCAAATTACTAGCCTCATGCCCCGATATGGAGTGGATTTTTATTGATGGCTCTCATGTACGTGCTCATCAACATTCTGCCGGCATAGCGAATCAATCTATTTCTAAAAGTGTAGGAGGAAACTCCTCAAAAATACATTTGATTGTTGATGCACATGGCAATCCTATTGATTTCATGATTACCGATGGAACCACACATGATGTTAAAGTTGCACCTGATTTAATATCAACATTAGATTTAAAAGAGACAAAAGTGGTATGTGCAGATAAAGGCTATGATTCAGAACCACTGCGTGAACAGATCAGGAAAACAGGAACTAAAGCGAATATACCAAAGAAAACGAATAGCCAATCGAACAATGACCATATGGACTGGTATTTATATAAAATCAGGCATTTAGTTGAAAATATGTTTTGTAGATTAAAGCAATTTAGAGGAATAGCTACTCGATATGACAAGCTCAAAAGAAATTATCAAAGTTCTGTTGCTTTAGCCTGTATATTTTTATGGCTACCTTTATAGGGTTAATTATGAACAGTAAATGTCAACAGACCCTAAACTATTGATTAAAAAATGACATACTAGAGACCGTAAAACTAACAGTGTTGGCTTAAAAAATTTTCATTACTATCAATAGGTTATTCACATCCCGAATATAACCTAGCTATAGAGAAGTCATTTTTCCTGTGTTGCATTTGCTAAAAAAGTTGGGATATTGACACCTTGATGATTAACTTTAGCAAAGTAGCTTGCTGGTCTAATCTCACCGTATAACTGGCTACCACTTTTTAAAACAAAGTCTATCAGTTAAAAGGTTTATCAGTTAAAAGATGTTTATCATGGCTAGGGTGGATTCCACACACCCTGTCGGATGATAGGTGTCTAATGATAGGTATAGACGAAGCGAAAAACGTGCTTTAATTAGCACGTTTTATCACAAGCATTGAAGACGCCTTTAATATGTCTTTAAGATGAATTTAAGAGGCGATGGCGTGTTTAGGTGCAGCAGTGGTAGGTGTTTTTGGGGTTGCAGTGTCACGGGTTTGTTGCGGTGGTGCATAGTTATTAGCGACAATCTCACCAAACGGTCCTGTCAAATTTGGCTTGACCAAGGTGTTTTGGGTGTCTATCGGTAATAATGGGAAAACCAATTCAGCAAACCGATACGCCTCTTCTAAGTGTGGATAGCCTGAAAAAATAAAGTTATCAATGCCCAAATCGGCATACTCTTGAATACGCGCGGCAACAGTTTGTGGGTCGCCCACCAGTGCGGTGCCTGCGCCACCACGTACCAGTCCAATCCCTGCCCATAAGTTGGGCGAAATTTCTAAGTTATCACGGCGACCGCCATGCAAGGCTGCCATACGTTGTTGTCCCACCGAGTCCATTTGGGCAAATTTGGCTTGGGCAGCGGCAATGGTGTCGTCATTCACATGACTCAATAATTCATCAGCGGCTTGCCAAGCGGCTTCATTGGTTTCACGCACAATCACGTGCAGACGAATACCATAGCTTAATGTACGACCTTTGGCAGCGGCTTTGGTTTTAAGCTGCTCAATCTTCTCTTTGACGGCGGCAGGCGGCTCACCCCACGTCAAATAACTGTCAACTTGTTCGGCAGCCAGTGTTTGCGCCGCCTCAGATGAACCGCCAAACCACAAGGGCGGATATGGCTGTTGTAGAGGGGGGTACAGCAATTTAGCATCTTCTACTTGCAAGCGTTCACCGTTAAAAGTAAAGGATTCGCCTGTGTGCGAGCGAGTCAAAATCTCTCGCCAAATCGTGGTGTATTCACTGGCTGTCTGATAACGCGTCGCGTGGTCTTCAAAGATGCCATCGCCTTTAAGCTCTTGTTCATCGCCGCCTGTGACCAGATTAAGCAGCAATCGACCATTTGATAATCGATCAAAGGTGCCTGTCATGCGAGCAGCAAGCGCGGGTGTCGTCACCCAAGGGCGGAATGCCACCAAAAACTTTAAGCGAGTGGTCGCATCAATGAGACTAGCGGCGACCAACCAAGGGTCTTCACATGAGCGACCTGTCGGAATCAACACGCCCTCATAGCCAAGGTTATCGGCTGCCACTGCAATTTGCTTCATATAGGTATGGTCAACGGTTCTTGCCCCTTTACTCGTGCCTAAATAACGACTGTCGCCATGTGTCGGTATAAACCAAAAAATTTTCATCGTAACCCCTGCTTGTAAGCTCAAAAATTGATTAAGATAACTCGCCTTCGGTCGTCTTTGCGTAAGTCCTATTAATAAGTACGCTATTCGGTAGTAATTATTTTGATACCGGTAATTCATTAATGAACTTTATGATTTTCAACATAAAATGATAGGATTTCCTCTCTTTTTCTAGAATTTTTCTGTCTATATTTTAGAGAATAAAGTTGAGATTTTTAGAAATTAATTATAAAAAATGCCAATTATATCAATAATATAATTGGCGGTAGTAAAGACTTCTTTTATCCGGTGATGCGTCTATCATCCCAATAACACGGTACTACAATCAAATTGTTTTCATGTAATCGTGACCATAATCGGACACCTAAATCTCGCTGCATATTTTGGACTGTGAAATTGGAAATCAGCAGAGTAGATTTCATGTTGTCATAACGGCTATATAAGACCTTATGCACCATCTCCAGGCGTTTTTCATGCCGGTCATGCAGGCCATATTCATCAATCACCAATAAATCAAAACTGGAGAAATGGTCGATGACTTCTTTCTCAGAGCGTGAAGCATCTGACCAGGTATCCATCATTTTTTGAGCAATTTCTGCGCTGGTATAGTAGCGTGCAGATTTTGTACTGTTATGCAGAATGTTGCGAATGATTGACGCACTCAGATGAGTCTTTCCTGTACCCGGTGTACCAATGAGCAGTAGGTTTGGATAATGGTCAGAAATAATCTGCTGTGCAAAAGCCTGACATAGTTTGATGGCATTGTCTTGTGCAGGACATGCAACTACATAATTCTTGAAGCCACGATCCAGGTAGCGTTTATTGAGCCCTGAGTTTTTGATTTTCTGTTGTAGCAATCGCTGTTGCAACTCATCTGCATAGGCTGCATGTGAGTGATGGACGGTTTCTTTGGCACACAATTTACATAGCTTGTGACCAGCGATTTCCATCAGGGGTATATGATGGGTAGGGCAAAGTGTTTCCGTTGTTTCTGTGCGAAACTGGAGCGTTTTAAGCATGGTATTCATGATCACTCTCCTAAATCCATTTGGAATTTTCTAAAAAATCCTCATTTTTTTCTTCAAAATTTGAAGATGAAGATGAAGATGAAGATGAAGATGAAGATGAAG
>NZ_KB850177.1:62659-115038 GCF_000369745.1 Acinetobacter sp. CIP 64.7
TGAAGATGAAGATGAAGATGAAGATGAAGATGAAGATGAAGGGCATGGTTCAAGCATGACTTGAGTAATACTCGGGTTCTTCTCAGGAGCTGCTTGAGCATTTACTTTTCGTTGCTTGGCTGATGCTTGAGCATTACTTGCGGATTTCCCCCAACGTACTTGAGCTGCATTTTTAGCTTTATCAGATTTCATTTGCTGATTTTGCAATGCCTGGCTTTTTAAACTGCTTAAGAAATTTGAATGAATCTGCTCAGACTCGACTTCAAACAATTCTAGGGCCATCAGAGTATTTAACAAAGTTTTAGCCTTGGTGTGCTGCGGTAATTTCGTGATGCTACATACAGTAGCTAGGTCGTGAGGAATGTCACCATTTTTCCAGAAATCCATCATTAACAGCAGTGCCGCACCAATTTGTTCTGCTGTCATTCGTGCAAATTTCGCCTGTAGGTCGCCAATATAGAGTGGCATCCAAATTGAAATATCTTTATGCATGTGTTCACCTTTTTATAGGTATAAAGGGGCTGAGGTCATCAATTAGATGACCTTTTATGTTTGTTTTATGAGTGAGCGAGACTCATTAAGCGGACACGGGCCTGTTGAGCTAAGTCATCGTAATGAGCTTGCCCTTCATCCAGCATTCGCTGTAGCCAGAGTCTCAACGCCTGGTGATCATCGAAGCATTTATTGATTTCCAGCAAAAAGGCCAGATTGTGCAGTTTGGGAATGTGTAACTCGTGAATAAGTTCACGCGCGACCATATCTGCTTCTGGGCTAACGACTACGCCGCCAAAGAAAGCTTTACTGTTCATGGGCAAGCTCCTCTGTATTGAGTCTCTCCAGCATGGCTTCAAAAGCACTACCATCGCGACGTGTAACATTCGGAATGTAGCGGCTATAGACTCGAAACAGCATTTCAGTGGTTGAATGTCCCAGCTGGCGTGCGATCCATTCCGGGTTCTCGCCTGCAGATAACCATAATGTTGCAGCGGTATGACGTGTTTGATAAGCACGACGGGGCTTTAACCCTAAAAAGCGTAATAGGGGGTGCCAGACACGCTTGTTTACCAAGCGATAATCGAGAGGTCCACCATCACGATTGCAGAAAACAAAACTGGATTTACCATTATTTAAGCTTTTCTGTTGCAGAAAGGCCTGATAAACCCGATCACTCATTTGGATCGTGCGGTCAGAACCATACGTTTTGGTTCCACCAAGAACACCATTCACCAATGCTTCACGAATGTGGATTTCCCGACGTTGTAAGTCCACATTTTTCCATTGCAAGCCATCGATCTCACTGGTGCGCATACCTGTGAAAAATCGAACAGTATAATAAGGCTTAAAATCATCACGAACTGTGGCAAGGATTGCGTGTACTTCCTTTAATGAAAAAGGTGTTACTTCAATCTTTCCTTGCTTTAAGTTCTTGATATTTTTATAAGGGCTATCAAATTCATATCGTTCGGCAGCACTATCGAGTATCATACGAAGCACTATCATAATCTGGTTGATTCTTGATGGTGAAAGGCATTCTTGGTTTTTTCCGTGAGTCACTTTGGCGAGGGATGAACGGAATCCAAGAATGTCTGACTTTTTAATATTAATAACAGGAATTGCGCCAAAAAAAGGGATCAAGTACTTTTTGATTACAATTTGAATTTTCTCCTTATAGCTTGTACGCCACTCTATTTCTTTATCAGTGAACCAGATTTCACAGAACTTTGAAAATAGAGGTGTTTTAGAGCTGATTTCATTTACTCTGTTTTCTGCATTTTTGATTTCTTTCAAACGAGAACTTTTTGGAAAGTACTTAGCATAGTCAAAAATACCCAATAAGATTTCCGCTTCCATTCGCTCAATCACTTTTTCAAGCTTTTTGCGATTTGGAGCATTGTCTTCAAGAGCTGTTGTTTCACGACAACGGATGTTTAAGTATCGAAAATCGACACATAACTTACCGTATCTAGTACGGATGGCAGCCATAATAATATCCTCCTTATTGAAGTTGTAGGCTGTGTAGCGAGCCTAAAGTGGTTTTAGTCATATCTTCTTCAATACGCTCCCATACATATAAAATTTTGCGTCCACCAAAAGGGCGGATGTAATGAATGCCTTCGATTAGAACACTGTCCTTCAACTGATTACGGATGGTACGCTCGTTGTAATGGATTCGTTCCGCCAGTTCTTTTGTAGTAATATAAGTAAGATTCATGTCTGTATCCTTTTATAAAGTATCACAATAGTGTTATTTAAGGTCACAATGCAATAATAGATGCATTTAAGACACCATGCAAGTACTTTATTACACAATGGTGGTAATTAATGATAGTTTGTAACTTGCCTGTTCTTTTGGCAGAACGAAGAATGAAAGTAGCTGATGTAGTGCGGGCGACTGGAATGAGTAAGACAACATTACATAAGTTATATAATGGTCAATCGACTCGAATAGATTTTGAAACGTTAGAGAAATTGTGTGTATTGCTTAATGTTGAAGTGGGTGATTTATTAAAATTTAAGAAAAATGAAGAGCAAAATGATTGATTGAAAGAGAATAAAATTGAGTTTTTTATCATAAGTAAATGTTTTAATTATGTATTTTTGGTGACCAAATTTGGTCACCATAAAAATTAATAAAATAAAAAATACTAAAATTGATGGAAAAAATAGAAATCAAGTGTATGGGGGAGGTGTTCTGATTATTTATAATGAAATTGATTAAAAAAATACCAAAATAGTGAATGTGTTGATTTGTATATGATAAAGGGAAGGCACGTTTAGGGCACTTTTGGTCACGCACCAGCTTCAAAAAACACGTTGTCTAAAAATTTTAGAACTTCTTCCAAAGCTGGAACAGAGAGGTTTTAGAAAAAATATTATTAATAATCAACAATAAAAAAGCCCCCATCTTTCGATGAGGGCTTTTTGAATCTGGAGCGGGAAAGGAGACTCGAACTCCCGACCCCAACCTTGGCAAGGTTATGCTCTACCAACTGAGCTATTCCCGCGGAGTCTATAAAGTTTTTTAAATGAAAAAACTAAATGAAAAAATTTTGAGCGGGAAAGGAGACTCGAACTCCCGACCCCAACCTTGGCAAGGTTATGCTCTACCAACTGAGCTATTCCCGCATGCCGTGTATAATACAGCATGCAAAAATGTGGTCAACACCTTTGTTAAAAATCTTGCATCAATTGCATAAAATAAAAGCAAAATGCTGTAGATTAGACAATAAATAACCAATATTCATATAGAAATCAATGAAATTTCACCACAATCAACGGATTGCACCTGAACAGATTACCGAAATACTCGGCAGAACAAGGTATACTGGGATTATATTTTTGAAGATTGGAGTCAGGCCATGAGCTTAGAACAACAACTGAAAGATCGTTTGGCGCAATTATCCCCAACCCATTTGGAAGTGGTGAATGAGTCTTCGGGTCATGGTGGTTATTTCCCGGGAAAAGAATCGCATTTTAAAACCGTGATTGTGAGTCAGGCATTTGCCGGTTTGCGCCCCGTCCAGCGTCATCAGAAAGTTTATGCTGCTGCGGGTGATCTGCTGTCAAAAGACAAGATTCATGCGCTGGCCATTCATGCATTTTTGCCTGAAGAATGGGCAGGTCAGGATACGACCAGTCCTGCTTGTGCACACGCACCTAAAAACTAAGAGGAAATGATGGAAACCCAACTTTTAGTCAAGATTATCCATATGTCGGTAGCAGGACTGGCGATTGTCGCCATTCTTGCCCGTGCCTTGACCTTGTTTGTCGGCACACAGGGAAATATGCCTAATCCGTTAGCACGTACAGCGCTAGTCGCTTTACAGCATTTAGCTATCACGGTGATTGCACTGACCGGTATAGTATCGCTCGTCCTGAAAGACTTTGATGTACAGCCTTGGTTCTATGCCAAAGTCATTTTATTTTTGGTGCTGGTGTCCTCGCTAGGCAAAGCCTATAAAAAAGATGATTCGATCTTGCTGTCGCAGCGTCGGGCTGGCTTAGTTATTGCTGTAGTTTCATTGGTGTCTATTCTGGCTTTGGTGATGATCAAGCCGAATTTTGGCTAAAAGCAGGCTGGCTGTGATGATCAGCACAGCCAGTCCATGCAAATAATTAGAAAATACAAATGTTGTAAAAGTAATTAAAAATGTGAGGAGGGGGACATGCGTACACGTGTGGTATTTAATCAAAAGGTTTTCGGGCATGGATCTTTTTACAAATAATTGTGTCAATCTAGAAGTAGTTCCTGTATGAGAGTAATAAAATTTCCTTCTGAATTGAAACTCTAACTTAGTGGTGAGAGAGTAAAAAAGTGTCATACTGGTTTACTCTCAATTCTTTGATTGATTTTATGTAGTAATCTCAAACTTAACAAACAATTAAGATTTATACTAAAGCAATTCCGAATAATCTAATAAAATTTATTAGAGTAATAAAATTTCATAGTGATATGAAGATTCTTGAGAATTCACAAGATGTAATATTTATAATTTTCAATTATATATTCATATATGGGAATAAAAATAATAATAGAGGAATAGTAAGTGTACAAAGAGCTGTTTGAGTACCAATAATATTGTTAATAGCTTGGTAGTCTCCTCCAATTTGCTTAATCATAATACTTGCACTTGTACTTCCAGGAGCTGCTGCGTATAGCATACAGATTAATATCAATTGACGGTCATACTCAAAGTAAAGCATGGTGTATACAACCATTAGAGGGAAAATGAGTAATTTGACAATAGAGCAGTTAATGACACCTAACATCATTCTTTTTTTGAGTTTTACAGATATTCCTGCCCCTATCGCCAGAAGACTCACTGCAAGTGATGCTTTACCTAAAATGTCCAAGCTATTATTGATAAAGTTTATTTGCAAAAGCTGAGGATGATCTATAGCAATATAATTTAAAACTCCACCTATTAGACAAGATATAACTAATGGATTTTTTATGACATTGACGATAGATGAACTGAAATTTGCTTTGTCTGAAGCATAAAGGCTCAATAAAAAAGTGCCTATTATTGTTGATGTGAAAATCATGCTTCCCGTAATAATTGCTACTGCTGGGATAGAAGATGGTCCCAAGTAGATCAGAGTAACACCGATAAATACATAGCTGTTATATCTGAATGAACCTTGAATAAAGGTGATCCAAAATAATTTATCTTTAAATAATGGCTTTAAGCACCATAGAATAAATATTAGTAATATCACTAATAAGTTTAAAACAATAATAAATGACTTATCTAAATCGCCAATATCGGCATGCATTAAGCTGTTTACTATGAGCGCTGGGAACATAATATAATAAACAATTTTATTTAACCCGTCCCAAAGTGCGCCATCTCTGAGCCAATAGTTAGCAATTAGATACCCAATAAACATAGACAGTATGATTGGAAATACTGAGTTAAAAATATTCATAAATATCCAAAAAAAAGAAGGTTATAGGTCAAAATCGCCTATAACCGGAGCAAAAACTGTAACTGTGAATATTTTTAATATTTAGCTATTAACAAGCAAACTCAGCATATTGAGTTCTTTGTCCACGGCTACGGAAAAGTAAACGATGTGCGGAAGATAGGTCATTAACCAGTGGAATGCCTGTAGGTAATGGCTTTCTACTGTGCATTGCTAATCGATTATTAAAGATAATGAAAGATCCAGTTTTGCTGACAGATTCAGCATAGTTACAGTCTAAAACATTGTTTCTAAGCTTATCAATGATGTGTTCAAGATTCTCATCTTCCATACGGAAGCGCTTTCCAACTTCTTTATCAATGCGGAAATCAAGGTTGTAACGAATGACTTTACCCGTTTCATCCTTTTCAATGATTGGTTTGATCTGCTGCAATTTAGTACCAACCACATTTTTCCCAGAGATAAAGATTCCCTTGGCATTAGAGATTTTTTCAAAATCTTCTTTATTTAAAGTGCTTAGTATTTCTTCACAAGAGAAAACTAAAGTAGGAGTGCTGGTCTTGTCACGGCATGTAGTTAAACTTAGTAAGTCAACTTCAACTGACTCATAGACATCATCGCAATGCGGTGAAATTACTTGTGCTCCGTGACTCCACTCACCAAATGACTTACCTTCAGCTTTTGGATAAACCAATTTGTGCTTTTCATGAGGATATGTGTAATCTTTGACTCCGAAAATATGGGTAGATAATGCTTCATGCACTAAATACGCTAATTTTTCATCATCAATTGAAAATAAGTTAGTTAAACAAACAGCCAAGTTAGGGCTATCAGTTAAAAAATCATTGAATTGATTAAATTGTTCTTCAGTAATTCCTTGTTTTAAAATATCAGCAATATCTAAAATGCTTTTTCGATCTATTTTAAGTTCTGAATTTTTATAATATTCATCAATTTTTTCACCAACCGCTGACAAATTTAAATTCAAAATTATTTAAAACCTCTTTATAAAAATTGAAAATTATTGTAATCAATACAGACAGATCTGTATATTTTTAGAAATTAGCATAGTTTTTTGTAAAAAGAAAATATTTTTTAAATAAATTATTAAATGCATTAAAAACATATACTTACATTTACTTTTTTATTGAAAATAAATTTATATATGTATTTCTTGATACACAGGTCAAACATGATAGTAAAACTATGCCATTTTTTTTGATTTATTTTTATTCAAAATATGAAAGGGTGTTTTTTTTGCTTTTTTTATTTAAGAGATTACTTTTATTAAATAATTTCAGACGATAGTAAGAACTAAATTTTAATTCTTACTATATATTTTATATATTAAATATCATTCATTTTAGACCAAAATTTATTCCAGCTATCACAATATTCGAGAGCTTTAGCTTTGATTTTATCTGGCTGACTAAAGTGAGAGACTTGGTTTAATAAAATCCATAAATCATCTTCATGTTCATCGTCGGCTGCATTCAGATCTGCATCTATAGTAGTTCCATGAACATTATAATATCCATAATTCGTATCAATATTTAAATGACTAAGAGATTTCTTTAAAGGGGCAGAAAATTTAATTACTTGCATTTCAGCGATTGCTAATAGAAGAACTATATCGCAATAGCTTGTATAAGAATTTTCTAAAGTTGCTCTTAAAATTGATGATTCTTCAGAATGTTTATATGTCTTAATCATTTCTTCTGAAATATTAAGTTGCTCCAAGACATTTCTGTATAAACAAAAATGCGAGTTAAGTGGAGATATTTCATAGTTAGTATTTGCGACTAATCCAAATTCATCTGATATGTTAAATGATAATAAAAATCTTGCATACATTTTGACAGTTGGTTCAAATAACTGATCTAGCTCTTTTGCTGACCATTGTGCAGCTAATAGTGCATCTGTAAAAATCTCTACAATTGCGTTCTTATACTCTAAATGTATTTTTTGAATTTTTTCTAAGTCAAACTCACCATTATTTAATGAAGAAATAATGTTATGATTAAATAATTGATGATTGTTTATTTCATTCCTTATATTATTGATAGTCAATGAATTTTCTATCCAATTCTTTTCATCGACCGTATCCTTTAATAATTGTATAGTTGTGGCTCTTGCTGTAGCTTTTTCATTTAGCATAGAATTCATAGATTTTCCTAATTTTATGTACAGACTATTCTGTATTTATTTGTAATAATTATCCACTAATTTGAGGTAATCAATGTCAAAAAAAAGACAAGATATTTTATTTAAAGCTATTGAACTTTTTAATGAATTTGGTTACACCAATGTGGGAATCGATAAAATTATTTTTGAATCAAAAGTAGCGAAAATGACTTTTTATAAGTATTTTCCTAGTAAAGAAAATTTAATTCATGAGTCCTTGAGACTGCGTGATAGTCTTCTTAGAGAAAGTATTAATAATTATTTAAATCTTAATCAAGTTAATGATATTAATAAACTAAAGCTATTTTTTGACTGGCATGAAAACTGGTTCAATAGCCAAGATTTTTTTGGTTGTATGTTTATTAAAGTAGTGGATGAGCTTCCTCATGATGATGAAGCCTTCACTATTGCCATGAATCATAAGAATTGGGCAACAGAAAGAATTTTCTATATTCTCGAAGGAATGAATATAAAAAATCCTGAGTCTTTAGCTTTCCAAATTAGATTTATTTTAGATGGCGCTATTGTAAATGAAAATTTATTTAAAGATAAATTAGCGGTCAAAAATGCGTGGAAAGTAGTAGAAGAATTAGTGCTTAGTAGAGTTGAACAGTAATTCAAAACTTCTTTAAGTGATATAAAGCCAGCTCATTTTTTGAATTGGCTTTTCCATCCATCGTTATCTTAATATCAACATTAGTGGGTGAGCGTTTGATTTACTGCTTCCAATTTAGAAACTTACAGCTATACGAGTGTAACTATTACACATTTCCATAAGTACATCTACCTGTATCTGATCAATCTGGACACCATAAACTATCATTAAATAAATTTTGAAAAAACTGGACTCTAATAGTTCTGTTTTTTAAGCATTTGAATGTTTCTATCAGAACTTACTATTCAATTTTGGCAATTGGTTCGCAAGTGCAGGAAAGAAAGAAATATGTCAAAAGAGCGATTAGCATTGCTTTGTAATATGGATCGTAGTTAATTTGGACTAATTGAAAGAGGGGAAGGTGAACTTAACATTAGAAAAAATTTATGATTTAGCAAAAAAATTGAAAGTACTATCTATTCAATTATTACCATAATTATAGGTGAATTATATTTCAATAATTTGTAAAGTAGCTTAGTAACAATAATTTATATCTATAGAGGGGATTTTATGGAAAATCAATACACTAAAATTATGAAAGAAATGCTGGAATTACAGGATTCTATCAATAGTTTAATAAATAAGGATTGGAGAAATGCACATAATCCTTGGTATAGAGCGATATGGACTGAATGTGCAGAATTAATGGATCATATCGGTTGGAAATGGTGGAAAAAGCAAGAAATCGATGTTGAACAAGCTCAAATAGAGTTAATAGATATTTGGCACTTTGGTCTTAGTGATATTCTTCAAAGAAAAATAACAATTGATGAAATTTCAAAAGAGTTAGAAAAAGTTAGTTTGAAACCTTTGATAGAAATTCATCGTACACCTATCGAAAAAGATGAAATATTAAAAAAAGTTGAAGATTTCATGGCTTTTACAGTGACACATAAGAAGTTTGATATCAAAAGTTTTATGAATCTCTCACTTATGTTGTCTCTTGATATGGTTGAAATCTATAAACTATATGTTGCGAAAAATGTATTGAATAGCTTTAGACAGCATAATGGATACAAATCTGGAGAATATATAAAAATTTGGAATAATCGTGAAGATAATGAACATTTATATGAGATTTTGAATAAATATTATGAAGATAAGATTGATATTCAATTGTCTAGTTATCTATATACACAATTAGAACAACGATATAAGCAAATAGAAAAATAAGTAGAGTATTTATTAATGTTTCAAAGTGATGATCAGTGGAAATATTTTGTAGACACTGGGGTTTGGCCTAAAAGAAATCAATTTGCTCCTCAAGAGTGGATAACTAATTTTGACTCTGATGAGCAAAGGTTTGCTAGAAGACTATTAGAAAAATTCTCTTATTTTTCAGAAGATATGGTCAGACAGTTGTTTAAAAGTAGTTTTATCTCTCTTTCAAAGTATGTTCTAAAAGATAAAAATGACACAAATTTGTCAGCAAGAGAATGGGAAGAATTCTTAAATAATCTATATATATTGAAAGTGACTGGGGAAAATCCAAGTGATGCTGATAGTGGATTTATTTTTACAAGGATGTCTAGAGATATTCTAGGGATACCTGAATCAAGATTACTTAACTCTAGTACTTTTATTCAAACGATACAATCAAATCCTAAAGCAAATTTCGTATTTGTAGATGACTTTGTAGGATCAGGAAGCCAATTCGTTACTTTATGGAAGGAACAGAAAATTGCTGAGGGCGTAACCTTCGATAGTTTATATAAGTCTTATTCTAATCATAGATTCTTTTATTGTCCGGCTATATGTACAAAACGAGGCTATGACTATATTAAGAGTAATTGCCCTGTAGAAGTAATACCTGCACATTTATATACGGATTTACATAATGCTTTAAACCCAGATTCTTATATTTGGCGAGATTTC
Organism: Acinetobacter sp. CIP 64.7; assembly: GCF_000369745.1. Classification (GTDB taxonomy): domain Bacteria; phylum Pseudomonadota; class Gammaproteobacteria; order Pseudomonadales; family Moraxellaceae; genus Acinetobacter; species Acinetobacter fasciculus. The sequence continues at coordinate 72,801 of NZ_KB850177.1, forward strand.
TCTAAAGATGGACCAATTTTTATTCGAGATATGAGCGTTAAAGCCGGTATACCGGAATTAAATGGTGGAGTACATGAATTAGGCGATGGAAATAAAATCGTTAGTTGGCAAGGCTATCTCAGTTTAGGTTTAACTTTAGCGTTTAACCATGGTTGGCCGGATGCTACATTACCATTATTTTATCACAGTGAAAGAGATTGGAAGCCTCTTTTAAAGAAGGGCGAATTATGAATAACTATCTGATTAGATTAAAGCAAGCACAAAATTTATTAGGTCTTTACCGAGCAGAGTGGTTAAGTTCAAAATTATTTGATCATTTTAATGAACCAGGATATTTTTCAGAACTAAAAACAAATAGGCCGTGTGTTTTGATTGGTGGTAGAGGTACAGGTAAAACAACTGTACTTAAAGGGCTTTCTTACACAGGACAATTAGCTCTAAATAAATCCTCAGATGCCAATAGCCAAATTAAGGATTGGAAATCTATAGGTATTTATTACAGAGTGAACACTAATAGAGTAGCAACGTTTAGTGGAAATGATGTTTCTTTAGATAGATGGATAAGTTATTTCAGCCATTATATTAATTTATGTTTTTGTCAGGAATTGGTGAGGTTTGCTTTATGGTATGAAAAAATTACAGGTGAAAAAATTGAAATAACTGAGAGAAAATGGAGAAGTATTAAAACAGTATTGCAATTAGATGAGGTTATTGATTCTTTAGAGTATTTAGAAGAAGAGCTAGAAATTTCTTTATTGGAGTTTGAGTCTTCTATCAATCAAGTGGTTGACGATCCACCAAGTAAAATTACGATGCAAGGGTTGCCAATTGATATTCTGAGTGAGGCTTTGATTTCAGGTACAGTATTAGAAGGTAAGCAATTCTTTTTCTTAATTGATGAGTTTGAAAATTTTCAAGATTATCAACAACAAGTACTAAATACTCTCATTAAACATAACAATAGCTTTTATACATTTAAAATTGGTGTAAGAGAGTTAGGGTTTAGACAAAAGGCAACTTTAAATAAAAATGAACAGTTAACTTCACCAGCAGATTATGTACGAATTGATTTAACAGAAAAATTTCAAAATAGTACAGGTAATAAAGAAGCCAATAAGTTTAAGGAATTTGCTGAGGCTGTAGTTAATAGTCGTTTAAATGACTCAAGTTTTCTCGGGCAGAAAGAGGAAATAAAAATAACTGATCTTTTACCATCTTTATCACAGCTTGAGGAAGCTAACTTACTATTAAAAAATAGTCACTTAGAATGGTTGAAAGATTTAGAAAAACAAATCGATAAAAACCTTTATGAAAAAGCTAAAGAGATACAACCAGGTTATCTTTTTTTCATAAAATACTGGAGTGAAAAGGAAAAAGATAAAAGTTTTTCTGACTTGGTTGAAGATTGGATTTTAAATGGGAAAGATTCTTGGAATTCTAGACTGAATAATCATTTCTATGCATCTTTATTTTCTATTCGAGCACGTAAAGTGGGTATTAGAAAATATTATACAGGTTGGGATACTTATCTAAGTTTAGCTAATGGTAATATTCGTTACTTATTAGAGTTGGTACATGCTGCATTATTAGAGCATTTAAATGTATTAGAAGAAACTAATACAACTAGTCTTATTCCAATTCCTTATGATTTACAAACTAATGCTGCAATTCAAATTGGCCGAAAAAATTTATCTGAATTGGAGGGGCTTAGTGTTGAAGGGGCAAAACTCACAAAGTTGCTATTAAGCCTAGGACGTGTTTTTGGTGTATTAGCTGCTTCACCTTTAGGACATACACCTGAAGCTAATCAATTTCAATTGATGAGCGACTCAGATGTGGTAACTGAAGATACCGTAACCAATATCCTTACTCAAGCAGTGATGCATTTAGCGTTAACTAGGACTCCAGGCAGTAAGCTAACTGATATAACTGATATTAGGGATTATGATTACATGATTCATCCTATCTTTTCTCCATTTTTTGTATTCTCCTATAGAAAAAAACGTAAGATAACTTTGCAATCCAGTAGTCTTCTGAAATTAGTTCTCCAGCCTAAAGTGGGTATTAAAGAAGTACTTGAAAATTCTAATCGTAATGAAAGCTTAGATTTTCAACTGCCTGATCAACTTCAGCTGTTTGGAAATTATTATGAATAAATTAAAAAATATACCCATTTATACTGATACTTTTCAACAAGTAGGGGAATTTAAACCACTCGATCATAGTGTCTATGTATTTGGCTTAACAGACGAAGTTAGAAGTCAACATATTGCTGATTGGAGGAGTTCCACAGTCAATGTAAATTTCATTGAAATTTCAGAGAAAACAAACAGCTCTTTCATTATTAATAGTGATATTTCGAATGAGATTTTTTTGAGAAGCGATCAAAATCTTGCAAAATTGTGGAAAGATATACCAGAAAAATCGAATGTCTATATAGATATAACAGGTCTCTCTCATTCCACTTGGGCGGGATTATTAAAGTCTGCAATTGATAGCGGTCATAAAGTATTAGTTGTATATGTAGAACCAGGTTTATATAGTAGAAGTGATGCACCTCTTGAAGGACAGATTTATGATTTAAGTGAAAAAATTACTGAAATATCACCTTTGCCTGGATTTGCAGTACTTGCGCCTAAAAAAGCAGAAACTATGTTTGTTCCCTTGCTCGGTTTTGAAGGTACTCGATTAAAATATATTATTGAACAAATTCAGCCTGCTAATGAACATATAATTCCTATTATTGGGTTACCGGGATTTAAACCATGGTATGTGTTTGAAACTTTGAAAGGGAATAAAGCTTCCTTAGTTGAAACCCATGCGTGGCAATCAATTAGATATGCTCCTGGGGATTGCCCATTTAGCTGTTATTATTTATTAAATGATGTATATACTAAGTATCAAGATCAACATATTAAAATAGCACCTATAGGAACTAAACCTCATGCTCTAGCAGCCGTCATGTTTGCACTGAACCATCCTCAAATAGAGATAATCTATGATCATCCTGTTAGAAAGGCAGGGAGAACGGATGGATCTTCAAAGCTACATGTTTATCATGTTTCTAGTATTGTTAAGCCAAATCCGACTAGAACACAAGATTTCATAAGAAGTTTAAGAACCCGTAGGGTAAGTGGAACTTAATGATAGACCAACATTTTACTCCTCCTTTATTGGCAAACCTTTTAGTCAATTCTTTGCCACCTGTATTTGAACCTTCTTGTATTGCAGATTTTGCAGTTGGTGAAGGCAGCCTAATTTATGCTGCCTTAAAAAGGTGGCCTAGAGGAGTAAATGTTGTAGCAAATGACCTATGTCTAAATACTCTAAATTTATTACAGAACAATGATTGGAATAAATTTAATATTAATTTTTTAGATACTGAAGCTGTCACCAATTCAGAATTAAAAAAATTTGAACATAAAATTGATTTAATTTTATTAAATCCTCCTTTTAGTCAAAGAGGTATCAAACCAATATTATGGGAAGGTATGGATATAAAAATTAAATCAGGGCTAGCACTTAATTTTATTTATAAATCTCTTAATTTTCTTAAACCAGGTGGTTTCTTAGTTGCTGTTGTTCCTAATGGATGTTTGACAAGCCAAAGAGATGAAAAAGCATTAACATACTTAAAAGAAAATTATAAATTTAAAATTGTTACTCATAATAGAGAAGCTACTTTCGAGAAAGTAAGAGTAAAAACATCAATCATTATGATTGAAAATATAAAACCGACTTATTATCAGAAGAATATTCAATTATCTACTGATAGATTAAATCCAAGAGTATTTAGAGGAAAATTTCAGATGCATACCGTATCAAGTAAAATCCTCACTGATGGTTATCCATTAGTTCATACCTCTTCATTAAAAAACAATACGATTAATCTTTTAAATTGTTTTAAGGTCATTAATAAGAACTCTATAGTAAAGGGTCCTGCAATTTTATTTCCTAGAGTAGGTAATTTTAATCAGGAAAAAATTTGTATTCTATCTTCAGGACTTGAAATAGTAATTTCTGACTGTATTTTTGCCGTAAAATGTCAGAGTTTAGCTGAAGCAGAATGCTTAAAAGAAGCTATATATAAGTATTGGGATGATTTTAAAAAGAATTATTCAGGAACAGGAGCTCTCTATAGCTCCTTAGATAAAATGGAGTATTTTATAAACAGTTTATATCTAAGTAAGTATGCTCAATTAAAAGAAATCGCTGCTTAAACTATATCAAGCAAATCGTTTAGACAATCTCTTCATTTTTTAAACCTTTATAGACTGCTCCCACTATCCTAGACATGAATAGCCACCAAAATTCTAGACACACATAACCATCTTTTGATGGGCCTTTTCATAATCTAATGGAGAACGCTGACCATTGGAACCATGTCTGCGTTTTGAGTTATAGAACATCTACTCGATCTGTAAGGCTCGCAATTAAGCCTGCTGTTGCACTGATGCTGTCTATTCAGGATAAGCAAACCCTACCAAATTTAGAAAAAATTAAAGCTTATTTGAGTAAATATTCGGGGCAAGCTGCTGCATTAACAGGATTTATTAATTTTTTAAATGATCAATATAAAACGAATATTGATTATATTTCTTTAAGAAACTCTAAGTTTATTAAAGAAGCAAGCATAAATTGGAAAAAGAATTGATTTCTATGATAAGTCACAATACTGATTTTGATGTCTTAGCATGGGTGAAAAACGGATTACAATTTTTCCATCGTATGAGCTATCAGGATTCATTGAAGATCAAGATAGAAATGATTGTTGAAATCAAAGATGGCTATAATATTTCATTTAATAACCAAAATTATTGGTTGCCTCAGAATATTGATCCATTTTTTGAAAAGTAGGTCTAAATTTTCAATACTTCAATATATATATTTAGTTTAATATATTGGTAATTTATTAATAAAGAAAAAATAATGGGCTTAAAAGATTTGCTTGGTTTGAAAGAAAGTGATGAAAAAAAATTACGTGAAGGATTAGCGCAACTTAGGGCTTTAAACGATTATTTATCAGCTAAGTATTCTTTAAGGTCAGACTTAAGAGATTTAACGGATAATCGTTATACAGTTAGTTCACTTCTACAAGGTGAATTGGATAAGATTAAAGCTCAACAGCAAAATTTAATTATTAAAACAAATGAGTTATCTCTCCTTAAAGCTAAATTAGATGAATCTCTAGTTGCTATTGAAAAACTTCAATCAGTTTTAGTTAATGATGAAAATGGTCAATCTACTTATTCACGTTTATTAGAAGTAACCAATGAAGATAATTTAGATATTTTGGAAGTGGAGTCCGAGAAAATTCATACGGCTTACAGTCAATTATTTGATCGAAATGGTGAGGATACTTCTAAAATTGATCGAGTAAATTATGAAATTGACAAAATTTCAGATCAATACGCAAATTTGTTTAATGAACTGAATGATAATGATGAAACGAAAGTCAAAGAATACGAAAGAAAAATTAATGAGTTAGTTGCATACTATGACGATTTATTTATTTCCGATGATCCTGATAATAAAAGTAAAAATGAGCAGATGAATTTTCAATTATCGAGGATTCAAAATTTTTATGACAAAATATATGGTAATGAAGAAAAAAATATTACGGCTTTAAGTAAAGATTTAGATAGCCGATTAGAAAACTTAAAAAAAGTAGAAGAAAGAGCAAAATCAGTCATTGGCTTGTCTAGTGAAGCAGGGCTTGCAGGGGGCTTTGTTGTAAAGGGGAAAGAAGCTAAAGAAGGACAAAAAATTAGCATTATTGTATTTGTTATCGTTGTATTAGCAATTTTTGGATTTAATTTTTATTTGTTTGATAAATCAGATTTTTTAAACATGAAATGGGATACTTTTTTATTCAAATTATTGATCAACGCACCTTTGATTTGGATAGCAACAATTGCAAATATAAATTTGAATCGTTTTTCTAAATTAGAGCAAGAATATTCTCATAAAGAAGCATTGGCTAAATCTTATGAACGGTACAAAACAGAAATTCAAGAACTTGAACAGTTAGGAGTTACTGGTTCTGAAGAGCTTAAATTGAAACTTTTAGAAATCAATCTTGAAGCATTTAAAGTTAATCCTGCTGAACATTCTGATAAAGCTAAGCCTGATTTCTCAATATGGGATTTGGTTCAGAAGAAAAAAGATGAGAAACCTAGTGATAGTAATTGAAGATAAGGTACATGTTTCTCAAGGTATCCGATTTTTTAATTTAAATAGATTTTTGATTTACACCTTTTGATAGTTCTTCCACATGTTTAGAGTACCGATCAGTCAAATATGCCGATTAATGTGCTGAAAAAACAGGAGAAGAACCCGAAATTATTGAGTATATGTCTGGGCCTCCAAGTGTGAGAGTTACTGGAAAAGTCTACCATCCATTCCTATTCGTGCTTTATTAGTCATTTTCATTCCAAGTAGACCATTAATATGTAAAATTATATAGCCAATTTTGCCGATACCTAACGATTCATACTCACACCACGCTCAGAAAAATATTGCTTCAGTTAAATATTACTTTTATTAAGTAATTTTCGTAGAGAGCTTGTATTAGGGAAGCCTGTTAAATGACCTGCATATTCAATTTTATACCCATTCTCGATTAATGATTTAGCTTCTTCTAATCTGATCAAATTAATGTATTTATGTATAGTAATCCCAGTAAAAGTTTTAAATGATCGCTGTAAGTGTCTTAAGGATATATTATGATCTTCGGCAAGTTGTGATTGATTAATATTCTGGGTGTAGTTCTTAGAAATATAATCTTGGACTTTATGAATTAAAGGACTAATATGATTTCGATATTGAATATGAGTAGAATGCTGAGAATCATTCGACATTCTACGTCTATACACAACTAAATCACGCGCTACTTGCAGTGATAGATTTAAATTAAAACATTTTTCAAGTAAGTATAAAATTAAGTCAATTCCCGCTGTAACACCAGCGGTAGTAAAAATATTTTTATCTTGGACAAAAATTTGATCGGGAACTACCTGTAGTTGTGGGTATTTCTTTTGAAGTATATTCGTAAGAGAATGATGTGTAGTACATTTTTTTTGGTCTAGAAGACCAGACTGAGCAATTAGAAAACAGCCTGTACAGATACCAATTAAAGTAATATTGGGATTATAAATTGAATTAAGCCATTTGGCACTTAAAATGCTTTCAGGATCTTTAAATATCTCATCTTTATACTGACTAGCAGTAACTATAACTATTGAATTATCTTCAATTACCGTTGGTGGAGGATCGATGTTAATAACTTTTAAATTCTGAGCTGAATTAATTTTATCGATGAAACCGATATAATGTATTTCAAAGTTTGCTCCTAATAAAATAGCTTCTTGTAGGGCTTGGGCAGGCCCAGCTAAATCAAGTAGATGAAAGTTTTTATTTAATAAGAAATATATATTTCTACTATCACCCATCTCGCTGGACCTGTATTATCTAAAAATCAAAAATATTTTTTCATATTACGGATAATTTAAATGTATTACAAATTAGTTTTAAAAAATTTTACTATATTATCTACTGCTATTTTAGTAGCTTGAGGATTGAATACTATTGGTACATTTCCTCCCTTTCCTTGAAAAGCATAAGGATCGTAAAATGTAGATGATTCTTGACGGTTGTCGAAACCATGAGTTGCATTATTTAGCTGAATTAAATTGACCTTACTCGAATCCACTTTATTAAGTGTATGAGTGAGTTTTGAACAATCATCTGGTTTATCATAAAGATCTTTATTACCTGATATAATCAAAGTGTTAATATTATTTCTCAAATTTTTAAAATTATATCCCGGTACTTTATTGTAAGCCCAGCAAACTGGGTAGTTAGCAACCATCGCTTTTAACTCGGGTGGGGCATTATAGCTAGTATCACTTAATAACATAGATAATACGCCGCCCCATGAGAAACCTATTAATCCAATTTTTTGACTATTAACTTTTTCATTAGTTTTTAAATATTCAATTGATGCTAAAATATCTGGAATAGTTTCATTTACATGCTGTGGACGCGATAAACCTCCTTTCAGATTTCTTGCACTCCACATATCAATTTCAAGTGTAGCAAATCCACTTTTATTAAGATTTTCAGCATAAAGTTTTCCTCGCTCATCAACCCCACCAGATCCATGAGCAATAATAACGACTGGCGGAGTTGTAACATTACTAGGAATGGTTAATTTAGCAGGTAATATATTTTGTGATTTTGAACTTTGAATAGCGATATATGAATATTTTACGGGGTTATCGTAAACTTTAAAATTATCACCGTACGCATTCATATTAAAAAGCACTAGCACTGATAAAACAATTTTACTTTTTTTCATTTTTACTTTCACATAACTTGAGTTAAAAGAAGATGTTTTTGCATTTTGACAGCTTGATTTATGGCTTGATCAAGATCATTAATTAGGTCAACTTCGTTTTCCAGTCCTATACAAAGACGAATAAGATTTTGGCTAATCCCCACTTTCATACGCTCTTCTTCTGAATATTTACAGTGAGTAGTAGAGGACGGGTGTGTGACCATCGAGCGACTGCCACCAATATTTGTACAGTTTGTAATAAGTTTTAAGTTATCTATGACTTTCCATGCTGTATTCATGTCACCATTAATCTCGAATGAAATGATTGGTGTATGACCGGTTTGTTGCTTTTTAACAATTTCACTATTGGTATGAGTACTGCTAAAAGTAGAATAAATTTTATTTACATAGGGGTGATTTGAGAGCCACTCATAAACCTTATGAGTGATTCGTTGATGAGTAAGCATCCGGCTCTCTAACGTATCAATACTTGATGAAAGCAACCAAGCATTAAAAGGGCTTAAACAGGTACCTGTATGGCGCAAATAAACCCTAAGTTGGTCAATATGACTCTGTTCACCAGCTATAACACCACCCACGCATCTTCCTTGGCCATCAAAGAATTTTCCAGCGCTATGAAGAGACAGTGTTGCCCCAAAAGCTAATGGCTTTTGGAATATTGGCGTGAGTAAAGTATTATCAACAATAAAGATAATATTTTTTTCTTTAGCTATTTTACTTACTTTTGCAATATCAATAATTTGTAAAATTGGGTTAGTTGGCGACTCAACAAAAATCATTTTGGTATTTTGTTTAATATGGTTCGATATTCTTAAATCTTCAGAAACTTCAAAGGTGGAAACTTCCACACCAAACTTAATAAGAAAATTTTTAAATAGGCTAGTTGTTGTTCCGAAAATACCATCTGCAACTAGAATATGGTCGCCATTCTTAAGAAAACAAATAGCTAGAGCTAGATAAGCTGACATACCTGAAGAAAATGCTAACGCATCATCGGCACCTTCTAGAAGAGCTACTTTATTTTCAAAAAGACGTACAGATGGATTAGTAAAGCGGCTATAAATATTGCCTTGTGTGCGGTTATTGAAGCGTTCACTTGCATCAAAAGCTGTATCAAAGTCATATGCTGCAGTCATAGCAATAGGATCGCTATGACAATCATCTAAACTTTCTCGGTTAGCATGAAGCATAGAAGTAAGGTGATTAAGAGTCATTACTTATTTCCTTTAGAATTAGGGGCTTATTTGTAGAATGTTTGAAAAAAAGGAATAAACTTGCGAATATGGAAGTGAGTGAAATCAGGCTAAGCATTAGTAGGTAGAGAGTATAATTATTATTAAAGTCATAAATTATTCCGCCTGACCATACCGAGATGAATACAAAAATTTGATGAAATAAAAATAGATATCCAAATATTTGACCTTTAATTTGTGCTCCATACCATTTGAGGCAAAGCAAAGAACTAATAATCACCGTACCCATATAGGTAAGACCAAAAATAAAAGCAAAGGTTAAGAAGGATAGGTCATTATTAAAAATTGAAATATAGATAAAAAGTAAACAACGAACTAGATATAATGCTGCAAGGGTCAAATAAAGATTTGCATAACGTATTATTATTGCAATGAAAATTGAACCGATGATTTCTGCAATACCTAGAGTACTTAATGCTGTAGCAATTAAAGTTGTGTTAGAGTCAAATAAGAAAAAAGTTTTATTCTCCTTAATAAGTGGTAGTAAATGGACATCAATAAAGGCCATTGCCATACCACATCCCCCAAATGAAAGGGTAAGAAATAAAAAATTAAAAGATGTCAATTCCTTTAGAACTTTAGGTTTACTTTGTAAGCTTTCTTTCTTCTTAGCAGGGATTATGACTTTTTTATTAAGTAATAACCCACATGGCAAAATGACAATTAAAAATAGAAGAAATACAATGAAATTTGAATATTGCCAGCTTAGGAATGTTGAAAAATAAACCCATAATGGTGATAAGACAATAAAACCTATTGCTGTACCATTGGATAATATAGCGAAAGCCATTCCTTTATTTTCATCTTTAAATATACTGTCAACAAGTATGGCAAATGGAATAAATGTCATCGCAGTTATAGCGTATGCAGCAAGAAAACCTAAAGATAAAAAAAGAATATATTGTGATTGATTAATCGAAATTAATCCAAAGAGCACGATTGCTACTACAATACCGGATAAAATTGTTTTCAACGGACCATATTTGTCACAAATATAGCCAGTTATCGGTGAGAATATACCTACAAATAATCCAAAGATAGCACCCAGCAATGATAACTGGGCACGTGACATTTGGTAAATATCTAATAAATCTACGAAATATACTTGATATAATCCCTTAATGGATGAAGCCATTAAGGTGATCATTAATCCTAGAATTACAATACTAGATTTATTATTTAAATCTAAAACTGATTTAAGCATTTTCGGCTACTTTAATTTGAGAATTACTATCTAATTTATCAAGTCCATAGTATTCATAAATGCCTTGATACATTTGATAGAATAGTTTGCAAGTATGATCAATTGCTTCAATAGCTTCTTCTTGAAGCTTTGCATTTGTGCAATAATCAACCAGTAGAGATAGGCCTTGTTTTACGTGACCAACATCTTCTTTTTGGTGAACAGAGAAGAAATAGAGATCTTCATCTTTAAGGTTATATGTTTTACCTAAGATATTATGTCTTGCTTCTTCTCCAATTTTTTCAAGGTTTTGACCTTCACTAGCCACCATAACTGCTGCAGCGCCAATATGATAAAGCTCTGGATTTCTACAAGCATTCAAACGATAATCGATGAGTTCTTGCGTATTTTTTAATGCTGTTGCTGATTCACGTTCTTCATCAGATATACCGATTGCCTTAATAAAGTCCTGCATTAAATAAACGTGATTTTTGGTTTTTGATAAAAAGCCAGTTTGCTCCTCATACATATTATGTAATAGATGAATTTTATGCTTTTGAATAGGACAGTAGAAAAATAGGTTTTCGATATATTCTAAAAAAAACTTTGTTAATTGGTATCCTTGTAAACTGGTAAACTTTAAGAGATCTAGATTTGGTTTATTTTCATTCATAATATGATTGAAAAGCGGGTGGCCTAAAGTAAGGTTCTTATTTAAGGTTTCACGCATTTTTAAACGGAATTCTTTTGGGGCTAACATTTCAATCTCACTTCAATTAAGTTTAGGTTGGGTTAATTCGAATAATTCACGGCTCGATTGAGCCATATAAATTCCTTTAAATTTTTCTTTATTTAATCTACTGTAATCCTCTAAAATTCCATAAACTCTAAAACCACACTTCAGCCAAATTTTATGGGCAGGGCTATTTTCTCTGACATCTAAAGTTAGTAATTCAATATCTTTACAAAGACAATAAGATGCAATTTGATTTAAGGTTGTTTTTAAAAGAGATGAACCTCTATAATTAGGATCAATAATCCCTTTTTGCAAATCAGCAATATGCTTTGTAGTATTCTGGAGGGAGGTTTTAATCTGGCAGGTAGAAATGATTTTTTCTTCATCATTTCGGTCTATACCAACTACAATAACTAAAGTTTTATTTTTTAAATTCTGTCGTAAAGCTTCTAAGTAAGCTTCAATTTGGTTATTTTTCTCAAAATTTTCATCAAATCCTAAAATTGATTCATCTTCTATACTTTTACTTAAAAGACTAATCAGACGACTTTCATAAAGTTTAAACTTTTCTATATCTTCTATAAAATCAAAAGAATACATGTGATTTTCCGTGAGTTTCTTACCTTTAAATTTTAAATTTTATTTTTTATTTTTTAGTCAAAAAAAAGACATACTTTGCATTGAAAAAAGACATTTAAACATCTTTTGATTGTTAATTGACCTAGAGTGACATTTAAATGAGCTAGTCATTGCATGTTCGAGAAAGAACATCAAATGACATATGAGTTGTCATTACACAATTTTTGAATGCATTTTTAGTAATATAATTATTGAATGAAGACGCCAACACCTAGAATCTATCGCACAGCTAATTGCTCTTCGTATAACTGAATAGCCACCAAAATTCTAGACACACATAACCATCTTTTGGACTGCCACCACTCTCCTAGACAAATTTCGTCTATTCTTTTTGCATAGGAGAGAACATTATGAGTGGACAACGATACACCCCAGAATTTAAAGAAGAAGCTGTTAAATTGATTACTGAACGTGGATATTCTGTCACTGATGTGGCAGAACGTTTAGGTGTATCACAGCACAGCATTTATAAATGGCTAAAGGCCGTACAGCCTTTACGCAACAACCCTGATGAACATGAACTACTCGAAGCAAAGAAAGAGATCCTTCGTCTTAAAAGTCAGCTTAAGCAAACTGAAGAAGAGCGGGATATCTTAAAAAAGGCCGCAAGGTACTTTGCAAGCCTGCCCGAGTAAAGTATCAGTTTATCCTTGAGTACAGCCATCAATTTAAGATTAAGACGATGTGTCGGGTTCTTAAGATTGCTCGTGCTGGCTATTATGCCTGGCTACATGAACCCGAATCAGGCAGAACAATTGAAGACAAACGGTTATTACAACTGATCCGTTCTTCTTATGATGCCAGTTATGGTATCTATGGTTATCGTCGCATCACGCTGGATCTTAAAGAGCTAGGTGAAAGCTGTGGACCGAATCGTGTGCTGAAGATCATGAAGAACAATGGCATTGCCGCTGTTCGAGGATATAAGAAGCATAAAAGCTATGGTCGTGGTCGTCCTCAGATTGTGCCACCTAACCATTTAAATCGAGAATTTGTTGTAAACACACCTGATACCTCGTGGGTGACTGATATTACCTACATCCGCACTTGGCAAGGCTGGTTATATCTGGCTGTGGTTCTCGATTTATATTCAAGGAAAGTCATCGGTTGGTCAATGAAACCTACGCTTGCCAAGGATATCGTTTTGGATGCCCTTTTAATGGCGGTATGGCGACGCAGACCCAATGAACCTGTGATCATACACTCAGACCAAGGCTCACAATACAGTAGCGGAGACTGGCAGAAATTCTGTCAGAAGCATAATTTAGTTCCGAGTATGAGTCGTCGTGGAAACTGTTGGGACAATGCTGTTGCTGAATCCTTTTTTAGCAGCTTAAAGAAGGAAAGAATTAAAAAGAGGATCTATAAAACACGAGAAATGGCGCGTGCAGATGTATTTGATTATATCGAGATGTTTTACAATCGAATCAGGCGTCATTCGCATCTCGATGGGATGAGTCCAGAAGCCTTTGAGGCAGCTTCAAAATGAGGCCGTCTCGTGTCTAGGATACTGGGAGCAGTCCACTATTCAAGGTGTGTCTAGAATTTTGGTGGCTATTCAGCATATTATTAGTCAATTTCCCCTTTTTCTACTCTTGATGCAGCATTTTTGACATCATTTTGAAACGCTTCAACAAGCTCAATAAAGTCACTTGTGGCTTCATTAATATCAATTAGTTTACCCTTGAGTTGGCTCGCCAATGTGTTAGCTCTAACCAATATATCTTCAGTAACATTAACTAACGATGCTCTATCATATACTTCTTGATAGCCGTTAATATCAGCAAATACTAGATCAATGTATGTATTTAATGAACTGGTATGAGTGTGACCTGACCATTGCTGTAGCTCTAACTTAAACTTTTCAGTATGTAGTAGGTGCTTACGAAAATCATCTGCATTATTGATATTGTTGTGCTGCAAAATGATTCTTTTTAAGGTGTTGGTGATGAATGCATGACGGAACAAATGGGGATGGAAACTCTCTTTGATTCCACATGCTATTTTCCATTCATTCATTCGTCTACGTGTTGATTCTGCTGATAAAGGCTCACCATTATTTAGGTTCACAAAAAGGTAACCGTGATCGTTAGCTACCCCAATAGTTCTTTTGATAATCTTACGTCTAATCTTGCGAATGTATTGAATAATAGTGCTTAAAAATGCTTGCGGTACCGGGATAAAGCGTTCATGATTGTTACGTTTTAATGTTGTGACTCTCAATAATGGTGCGTCACCTTGCATTAAAGCATTATCAATATCTTTCACCGTAGCCATGTGAACTTCAGAGTTACGTGCACCTGTAGTTTCCAAAAATGAATAGAGAGCAACATCACGAATACGTTTTTCTCGATTAGGTTGGTCGTTGATATACTCCCAGACCTTCATTGCTGACTCTTCCGACACAGGATGTCTGCGTTTCAGAGGTGTATCACTAGGAAAGGAGTTATGAGTTGGGCTTTCGACGTTGAATAGTTTATTACCCTCAGTCTTTTGACTTGTCTTTTTAATTTTAATTCTAATCGTGCAGCCTTTATCTTGACCAATAAAATGGTCTAAATGATAAAAATCCTGAATATACATTAGGAAATGTATGCACTGAGTACCTATTTGTCGCACTTGTTTTCCAGTGCGTTTTAGGTTGCCCAAGCTATCACGCTGTACTATTAAACCTTTAATAAAAAGAGAAAAATACGAATCAGTTAATTGAGTGAAGATTATATTATTATTATAGCAAAAGTTAATTAGATGAATAATTTGGTTCGCATACGTGCGTAATGTGCCACCTCCAACACGTGTAGACTTACCTTCTTCTAACTTTGATAGTAAGTAATGGTTTGTTTCAAAACATGGTATACCATTGTCATATGTTACATATGGGATTGTTTGTGGCTTTGTTAAGTTGAGCTTTTTTTCAATATTTGAATAATAGCTGAAACCAATATAATCTTTGATTATTGCAACAGGCATCATTTACTTCCTAAGGTAAATGACAATTTGTGCTGTAATTTATTATTAAGATCTTGATAGAGAGCTTGACGCTTTTCATTTGTCATGTTGCCTGAGTTAGCCATTCTCGCTAATTCCAAGGACATTTCACCAATAATAGTAGTTAAACCCATGATAGTACGCTTGCTCATATCTAGCTCTATTTCGGCATTTTTTAAGCGTTCTTTGAAATATGCTTTTGTATTGTGATTAGGGTCTGAATCTTTAACTATCTCTTTCTCAAGTGCTGCCTTTGCGTTTTGACGTAATTCATCCAGTTCAATAAAACCACGTGGCAAGCAGTATTCTGCAGCACTTTTCAAAGTATTGAGCGTACAAGGTGTAATAGCACATTTTTCACTAGAAAATGCAGCCAATTTGCGTTGACTGCATAATGCACTTTGGATTTCAGGTAAATTATATTTTTCTGGCTCATTGATAATCTTGATAAGTAATATCTTTGTATTAGTTACCTTATCTTGGTTTTTCTGTAGAATTTTCACTAGCATATTTCTCTAACTTCTAAGATCATTCGGTAATCTTGTACAGTAATACCTCCTCGTTCAATTGTAAAAAACTCAGGTTCCAGGCGGATAACATCATCGTGTAGTAACTTGTAGATAGTGTTTTCAATAGCGTTAAGATCAGCAGCACTAATATGTGATGGCTTAGTTTCAAAATCTTCATCATCAATATAATCACGAATAGCATCTGAGATACGTTCTAGCTCGATATTGGCTTGTTCAACGTCATAGTATTTGCTAATTGCTTTACGCAATACATCAATGGTTTCAAGCTGCCCATTTTGTACTTCACTAACTAAGTGTGCTGCTTTAATACCATTTAATACAGCACCATTATTTGACTCTGTGATGTAATGGTATAGATGCTCGGACGAACTATGTCCAAGCATCCACCGTATTGCGTCAAGACCATCATAACCATTTGTCCAGAAAAACATCATTGCAAAAAATCGTCGCAATTGGTGATTTGAAAAATATAATTTTTTCGGTATACCATTTTCATTTATAAAAGGCGTTTCAAAATAGTCACAAATATATGTATAAGGGGAAGTCGTTATTAAATCAGTAAATTTTAAATTTTTTTCTGCGCCTCCTAATAAATTGAATAAACGCGGTAAATCAATACCGAGTTGTATAATTTTCTTATTAAATGATTCAACTTTCCACATTAATCTAGCTATAGAGCGAATTATAGGTCTTTGTGTAATTGCTTTGGTTCCATTATCACCACCAACCCCTGTTTTCATTACAATGCTTTGAATAGAAAAATGAGTATTATAATCTGTATCATCTGGGTTTATATCTGGGACTAGGTTTGATTGTGGATTTAAACTATTGATTTCATTCGATCTTTTTGCGGAAAATACAGAAAATAAAAATTGAATACTTGTTATTAATATATTATATCTATTAATTAATGTATTGCTATGAAGAGAGGCTTTCTTGATATCAATATTAATATTAGATCCTATGTATGCTCCACAAACTAATCTTTCAGGATATAGGCGATTCACAAGATTAGTAAAATTTTTACGTGAATATCTGTTAAGAGGAAGTGTTATATTTTTTTTTCCTACTTGAAATTCGAATACATCAACTACAGATTCAAGAATTTCATCAATATTTTTAAATGAAAATTCAAATGTATCACGCATTAAGTCGAGCATAGGCATCACTGGCAGTGTTTTAAAGCGTCCACTTTCCGCAATGTCAACCAATCTTGCAACAGTGTTAAAATTTAATTTACTGAATGCAGTATGATCTAGCTGCATTCGTTCTTGATTTGCAGAGAATGATAACTGCTTTAGTGATTTTATTAATTTCATCAAGTTTAAAGCACCGACTTCGTCATCATTCTTAATATTTGAAATTTTAAGTGTGCTTTGTGATGGATGATAAAGTCCAAAGAATCGATCTATGGGGTGATAATCTCTATGCACCATAAATTTAATGAAGCTATTTGATTTAATTGGTAAAATTTTTTTATTACTATTGAAAATAAACTTTTTGAATTTACTATAATCGAAAACATTACTCTTAGTGACAAATTTCTCAATAATAAAGTTATTAGCCTTATTGTATTCATCGGTAGTAAAGTTAAATATATTCAAAAGACATTTTTTATTTTCTGTAGCTTCATACGCAGATGATGCCTTGATAAGTTCATTGCGAGTATGCTCTTCAAATCGTAAGTATATCGGAGCTCCATATGTATCAACTGTTGACATTGATACTAAAATATCAAGAAGAAATTCTGTACTGATAAGGGATAGATGCATTTTACTTAGATTGATTGCTCTAGCGTTAAATATAATGCACTCAATAAGCCTCAGAACACGATACAAGTTATTTCTAGATGTTGCTAAGTTAGATAGCCTTCCAGCATTGAGTGCTGGATTATCAATATTAAGTACCCAACGTTTAAAAGTATTTAACAACTTGCTATGTTGTGGCTCAATTAAGAAAGTTCCATCATCTAATTGTATTTTATTCCATGGAACAACTGTTGATGAGCTTTGAGGAAAGTTTTTGCTTTTAGGAAATTCAATTTCCCAGTTATCATTTTCAAAAGCAGACTTTAACCATATAGGTTTATATTCAATACTAATAAACGACTGTGTATATAAATTTGTCATATTAGCCATAGTTTGAAGGTCATTTACAGCAATCGCTTGTTTTAATATTTTTTTTAGCTCATCAGTTTGTATATTAATTAGTGGATTTTCTAGGCTTGAGTAAACGAGTTTTAAATTTTGGTTGAATGCTGTACTCATGCAAAAATTCCTTGTCTTACTTTTTCAATATCAAGCGGTTGTTTTAATGCTTTTTTATAAAAATCAATAGTAGAATCAACATTAACAATGCGTTTCGACTTATCTTTGCATTCGTACTGAGACAATACGAAAACGGCTGTCATGTACCAATACTTAACATTGTCAGGTATGGTGTCATTGTATTCTTCCACAACAGTACGTATAGCAATTAGCATTTGCAGAAGAGATGGACTAATCATGAAAACTAGAGCATCTAGCTTTTGCTTAACCTGTTCTTCTTCCTCTTTAGTTTTGGTATTTTCAATGTCCATCATGTGCGCAGGAAAGTCACGCATCTTATGATTTTCAAGAAATTGTTCAAGATATTTTATATCAAAATCGAGCGCTTCATTGAGTAAATCAGAGTTTTTCATAGCTTCAAACATTAATGCATTTTGAAAAATTCGAACCCAACGATTATTAAAGAAATTTAATAATGCTTGTGGTAAGTATGCCTCTATCACTTCAATATTAACTTGCTTATGACCAAGCTTTTTACTCACCTCTTGAATCGAACGAGTTTCAAGATATGTGTATATTCCCTTCTTTTTCCTGATATTTCTCAAGCTAAAGACAGACATCAACGCATTTATTTCATCTTCACTGAGGTATGGTTGTCCATTCTCATTATATTGAACCTTTGAGAATGCTCTTTTAAGATCTGAAAATCCAAGGGTCTCAGTATTACTAAGTATAATTCCAGATAGTTTTTTCGTGACATTAACAGTGTTAATAGATGCGTATAAATGCATATAACGCCAGTTATTATCACCCATAGCTTTCAAGCAATTGCGCTCAAAAGAGGTCATTTCAATTAGTGTCTCAACAAGATATTTTGAACGCTGTGTTAGTACTACATCTTGCTGTGCCTGGGTTGCTCCTTTACGTTTTTTAAAAGATGAAATTATCCAATGTTTGCCAACTTGCTTAAAACCTATCATGTCTTCATTTTTGTCATATAACTCCCATGTTTCTAACCAACTAGGGGTTATAGAAGGGTGTTCTAAAATAAGCAGTGCATATACGGCAACAATAAAATTTTTATTTACACGGCATAATTCACGAAATACTTTCGCTTTATTTGATATGCCTAGTATGTAATCAGAAAACTTTCTTTTGTCTAAAACATTACCATTTATGTCAACTACTGAATTGAAGCATTGATTGATTCCGTAATGTTTTAGTGTTGCTAGGGTGTTTGCTAGATACCCTAATCCGCTATTAATACTGTCGTTTTCAGTCATACGAACACCTGGCGGTCGTACTTTGATTTTACCCTTAAAAGATTCTACCTTTTTGTAATTAAAGATATATGAGTCAACATATTTATCAAGGGCTTGTTTTATGTGATTGAATTCATTCTCTAACCGTACTTGTAATTTAGTAATAACTTCTTCGTCTTTAATATAGAGAGGAATACCACCATAAAATTGCTCTTGTTCTTCCTTTGTGAATGAGCCCCCCGATGGAAGTGTCTTATTATCCTCTTTGGGTTTTTTAAACTTGGGAATAACAAATGGGTATAGTGGTTCTTCAAATACTCCTTCCTCAATAAAGCAACTCATATATTGCGCTATCATTCTCGACCAATCTTTGATAGCTGCATGAGCTTCACCACCATTTGCTATTCGTCTAGCAAAAAAACGATGGTAAATATTGAGCATGAAATAATATGAATTGCCATGATTAAGGTGATATTTTAGCTCCTCAATATTATCAACAACTAATATAAACTCGTTAAACAACATTATAATTTGATCTAATGATGAACGTAGAGTTGAGTCTATTTTTTTTAGAGCATATCTCTCTATATAACTATGTATTTCTAAAGCGAATTCTTTACCATAAGTATCATATATTTTCTGTAGCTGATATCGCCTACTGATACCATCTTGAGAGATTACAGTCCACCCGTTGTAGTACTCCTTTCGATCTAAGTCTATTGCGTGTGATTTGTAAGCCTCAATATATTTACTAATTTGATCTCGATCAGATGTTAGTAAGTTATCTGTATTTAATTTGATTCCATTAGTACTGATAAACTTAGTGATAGCCCTCACATGTAACCATATAATGTGGTGTTGGCTATGTTGAGGGAGATCTGAATACTCGGTATATACAAATCCAGAAAAAAGCTTTAATTGCTCATAAGCTAGCTTTTCGCTATTTAGAATATCAATACCTGTGTATGGGCGATTACTACCCATGCCTGTTATATCAATGAAAACTGCATAGCTATTCATATGGGGCGTTTTATTTTGTGATACTGCCGGTAATGAATTGTGCAGCTTGATCATGAATTTCTCGTTCAGAATTGTACCTAGTCTGGGGTATCCTTTCAAAAATCTGCTGTCCAAAGTGCTCTCCTCAACAAAAAAACTTTTGAATTGACATGTGTCAATAAATAAATTGATGTAAAATATATAACTATTATTTTTAAAGTAATGAGTTAGCTTATATTGACATTATAGCTCAACGCACGAAAAAAAAGGGTGGGGTAGGCAAGTCGAGTATTACTGTCAATCTGGCAGCGATCAGTGCACATCAGGGTTTAAAAACCTTATTGATTGACCTGGATCCGCAGGCCAACTCTAGCCAGTATGTGCTGGGTGATGATGCGACGTATTCTAGTAACAAGCCGGCACTCGAACCGAATATCGAAAACTATTTTGAAGATGTACTCGGTAATCAGCAAAGCAAGGGCTTGCTTGGTAATGCGATTGGCTCGATTTTAAAAAGTCGTAGCAAAGGTCTGGAAAGCTATGTGCATCAATCTTCTTTTAAACATCTCGATGTCATTCCGGCTAGCCCGACACTGGGTGCATTGGCCTATGCACTGGAGTCCAAGCACAAGATCTACAAGTTACGAGATGCCTTACAACAACTGTCAGGATATTATGATCGGGTGTTTATTGATACACCGCCTGCATTCAATTTCTTTACCCTCTCTGCTCTCATTGCGGCGAACCGTGTGCTGATTCCCTTCGACTGTGACGTGTTTTCTAAACGCGCCCTGCAGACCCTGATTGAAAATGTGATTGAAACTCAGGATGACCATAATGAAGGGCTGGAAATTGAAGGTATTGTCGTCAACCAGTTTCAGGCACAGGCTAAGTTACCGCGTGAAGTGGTACAACAGCTCAAAGATGAAGGGTTGCCGGTCCTCGACAGTATGTTGCCACCGTCGATCTTGATGAAAGAATCTCATCAGAAAAATCAGCCTTTGATTCATTTGGCTACTGATCATAAATTGACTCAGGCCTATCAATCGTTGTTCAATGAGATAGAGCAGAATTAAGATCGAGTTAGCTATGAAACTTGTGAAAATAAGCCTGAGTATTGCTGCACTTGCATTACTGAGTGCCTGTGCAACGCCGGTAAAACCGACTTATGTGTCGCCAACCCTGTATCAGACTTTGGGTTGTTCGCAACTACAGGGTGAATATAACCGTATTCAGCAGTATATCGACAATGGCGTTGAGCCACCGAAACGTACAGGCGTCGGTGTGGGCGTTGGTCTTGGCGGTGGCTGGGGCAGTCGCGGTGGCTGGGGTATTGGCCCGAGTGTTTCAGTCAATATGGGACAGTCATCCGATACCAAAAGAACCGAACTGGCACGGCTTTTAGGCGAGCAGGAAGCGATTGTACAGGCCGCGCGTTATAAGAACTGTCCGATCATCGTTCGGCAGGCGACGCCTAAATAAATCATTCAACATTAAACGGATGAATGCTGACTTCGGGTCGGCATTTTTTTATTGCTTTCACCAAGAATAGGGCGGTTTACATTAAGATAAAACTCACGGGAAATTGACCAGACTGTATATAAATCTGAAATTTATAAGCTTGTTATCACACTCTCATATTGATTAAGCTACAACCTTGGCCCGGAAAAGTTCATTGCGATGATTGAAAATTGGTTATTTGTTTTAGGACTCATTGCTGTACTGATGGTTCCAGGGCCCGCCAATGCCTTGGTGGCTAGTTCTGCTCATCAGCAGGGGCAGGCCAAAACCAGTCTCTATCTTCCTGCCATTTTGCTCGGCTATTTTTATGCCATTAATGTATGGGCCTTGGTGATTCATCTGGCGTCACCGATCTGGCCAAATTTTAAAGGCTTGGTCTATGTGCTGAGTACCATCTGTGTGGGCTGGATGACCTTGCATTTATATAAGGCCCAGCAGTTAGAACGCTACAGCAAGAACCATCCGCAGATTCGCCCCTGGCAAATGTTTACAACTACCCTAAAAAATCCTAAAGCAGCATTGTTGGCCTCTGGAATTTTACCGATGGAAACCTGGCAAAGCCCGACCAACTTCGTTCTGGTTTTTGCTGCCTTTAGCTTGAGTACCGTTCCGGTCGGGATATTCTGGATGGTCTTTGGTCAGGCCATATTGACCAGTCCATCTGAAAAAATAAAAGCCGGCCTCATTTATAAAGGCGCGGCTCTATTTGTCCTGCTTTGTCTCATCCCACTCTTGATCAAGCTCTGGGATTAAACGCACAGGCTGTAAAAGAATCTTAATGTAAAAAGTTCTTAAGCTGTTTTACTTTTTTTGAGCTTTTGTTGAATAAAGCCAATCACACCTGGCAATACACTTAAAATAATGATGCCAAAAATTAGATAGGTGAAGTTGTCTTTGACGATCGGCATATTGCCAAACATATAGCCCAAAATGACAAATGAGCTAATCCAGGCAAATGCACCTACTACATTATAGGTCAGGAAATATTTGTAATTCATGCTGCCAGCACCGGCGACAAAGGGTGCGAAAGTACGGGCAAAAGGAACAAAACGCGCAAAAATAATGGTTTTACCACCATGTCTGGCAAAGAATTGCTGGGTCGCCAATAAGTGTTTTTTATTGATGAAGCGCGATTCAATCTCGAAAACCCGAGGTCCAATATATTTGCCAATATGATAATTCAGGGTATCGCCCAATACTGCCGCAACAAACAAGAGCGGAATCAGCACCCAAGGATCCATCGCACCAGTAGAGGCTGCCAGTGCACCTGCTGCAAATAGCAAGCTGTCACCGGGCAGGAACGGCATCACCACCAGACCTGTTTCTACAAAGATAATTAGGAAAAGAATGGCATAAATCCAGATCCCGTAATTGGTGATAAATTCAAGCAAGTGATCATCAACATGCAAGATAAAATCAATCAGTTCCATGAGCCCAGTACAAGCAAAAGTGTGGTCAAATCCTAACAGCCCGGGGCATGAAAGTCAGTACCAGAAAGTAAAATAATTAACGCTCCATCCATCTTCAATTGAGCAAAAATTTCTCTTACATATTATCTTCAGATTTTTATAAAAACATGCTTAGTTGGATTAAATCTTGAGCTTAAAAATATAAAAATGACAGACCAAACAAGGCATCCGAAGGGACGCTTTGTTGTGCTAGAAATATAATGCAATCAACTAAATGTATACCTAATGCGAATTGTGTGCTTAATGCGCTGAAAAATGTTAGAATACGGCGCTTATCTTTCGTTTGCCTTTCATAGTTGTTCGTCATGACTACCAATACTCAAATTACTGAAGATCGTATCCTGATTCTGGATTTCGGTTCTCAATATAGTCAGCTCATCGCACGTCGTGTCCGTGAAGCTGGTGTATATTCTGAAATGTATGCCTATGATATGTCTGAAGAAGACATTCGTGCATTTAATCCAAACGGTATCATCTTGTCTGGTGGACCTGAGAGTGTTCACCTTGAGGGCAGCCCGCGTGCGCCGCAAGTGGTATTTGAGCTGGGTGTGCCGGTATTGGGTATTTGTTATGGCCTGCAAACCATGTGCGAACAGCTTGGCGGTAAAGTTGAGCCAGGTACTGTGCATGAGTTTGGCTATGCAGAAGTAGATATTGTCGTACGTGACAAGCTGATCGGTAATTTACAGGACCGTGAAAACCAGCTGCATGTCTGGATGAGCCATGGTGACAAGGTTGCCCGTATTCCAGAAGGCTTCCAGATCACTGCACAAACGCCTAGCTGTCCAATTGCTATGGTTTCTGACGAAACTCGCCGTTTCTATGGTATTCAGTTCCATCCTGAAGTGACACATACGTCTAAAGGCGCAGAATTACTGTCGAACTTCGTTCATCAAATTTGTGGTTGTCGCGGTCTGTGGACGCCAGAACACATTATTGATCTACGTGTAGAACAGCTTCGCCAACAGATTGGTGATGAAAAAGTATTACTGGGTCTTTCTGGTGGTGTGGATTCATCTGTAGTGGCAGCGCTGTTGCATAAAGCGATCGGTGATCAGCTGACCTGTGTATTTGTAGACAACGGTTTGCTTCGTTTGAACGAAGGCGATCAAGTGATGCAAATGTTTGCTGACAACATGGGTATCCGTGTTATTCGTGCTGCTGCTGAAGAGCGTTTCTTGACTGCGCTTGCGGGTGAAGTTGATCCTGAAGCAAAACGTAAAATTATTGGCCGTGAATTTATTGCTGTCTTCGCTGAAGAAGCACGTAAATTAGATGGCGTAAAATTCCTTGCACAAGGTACGATTTATCCAGACGTAATTGAATCTGCTGCAAGCAAGCAGGGCAAGGCACATGTGATTAAATCACACCATAATGTGGGTGGTTTACCAGCAGATCTAGCGTTTGAACTGGTTGAACCATTACGTGACTTATTTAAAGATGAAGTACGTAAATTGGGTACGACTTTAGGCTTGCCACACAGCATGATCTACCGTCATCCATTCCCGGGCCCAGGTCTTGGTGTGCGTATCCTGGGTGAAGTGAAAAAAGAATATGCAGACATTTTACGTCTTGCGGATGACATTTTCATGCAGGAACTGCGTGCCAGCGGCTGGTATGACAAGACTGCTCAAGCATTTGCAGTATTCCAGCCAGTAAAATCGGTGGGTGTAGTCGGTGATGGCCGTCGTTATGCATGGGTGATTGCACTGCGTGCGGTAGAAACCGTGGACTTTATGACGGCTCGTTTCGCGCATATTCCTTATGATTTAGTCGATAAGATCTCGACCCGTATCATGAATGAAATTGCTGAAGTTTCTCGTGTTGTGTATGACGTATCGTCTAAACCACCAGCAACAATTGAATGGGAGTAATTTAGGGGTTTCGGACAGCACTGCTGTCCGCCTAAATTACGCCAAGCGCTATGCGCGTGGCAGTATCTGGTTTATCAGATATAACCTAATAAAAAAGAGCGCTTCGGCGCTCTTTTTTTGATTTATACTGAATAAAAATAAACCTTTAAAAGCTAAAAAATGCCTTTACCTACTTATGATCAATTAATGCTGCCTTTAATGAAATTATTATCAGAATTAAATGAGCCAATAAAAATTTCGGATGCTGCGAATATCCTAGCTGAACGTTCCAATTTACACGAAGAGGATTTAAATAAAATTCTTCCGAGCGGGAAAAATATATTTAAAGATAGAGTGGCATGGGCAAAGACCTACTTAGTTAAGGCGGGCTTAGTTCAACAACCGAAGAGAGCATATTGTGAGATTAGTAGCTTGGGTAGACAGGTTGATTTAAAAAGTTTAGATGCTATAACAAATGAATATTTAGCACAGTTCAACGGATTTTCAGATTTTAAATTAGGAAAGAAAAATAAAGATGAGTTTGGGATCGGGAATCTACAAGTTATTGAAAGCCTAAATAGTTACCAAGAAACTCAGACTCCAGAAGAAACAATCCAGAACACAACGGAATTATTAAAATCTGATTTGAAAAGTGATTTGCTTCAGATGGTAAAAGATAAATCTCCTTCATTTTTTGAAAGACTGGTTGTCGATCTTCTGGTGGCAATGGGCTACGGCGGTTCACATCAAGATGCAGCTCAAGCGATTGGTAAAACCAACGATGGTGGAATTGATGGTGTAATTAGTGAAGATCGATTAGGGCTAGATAAAATTTACATCCAAGCGAAACGTTGGAAAGATACTGTTGGTCGTCCCGACATTCAACAGTTTAAAGGTGCTTTGGCCGATCAAGTTGCTAAGAAGGGTGTATTCATTACTACGTCAAGTTTCAGTAAAGAGGCCATTGAGTCGGCAAGAAAATCCGGTATTGTTTTAATTGATGGCGATAAGCTGACGTCTTTAATGATTGAATTTGGTTTAGGTGTACAAATAGAACGTAGTTTTCATATCTATAAAATCGACCAAGATCGTTTTGATGAAGATAATTTTTAACGGGTAATTTAAGCTGGTTTAACCTGCCAGTTTTGCAGCTCCCCAGCTAAACTTTGCTCCAGATCTGGATCATAAGCTTCAACCCGATTCCGTCCATTGGCTTTAGCCTGATATAAGGCAATATCGGTTTGCTTAATTAGGGTCATCAAATCCGTTTCACAGCTTTCCAGAATGGCAGCACCAATCGAAATACTAAAACTGAAACGATGTTGGCTGTCTAGATCGATCACAATATTTTCAATTTTATGCCTTAAACGCTCGGCAACTTTTAGCGCTTCATCCAGAGAAGTTTCGGGTAAAAATGCAATAAATTCCTCGCCTCCATAGCGTGCCAAAATATCATGCTGCCGCATTTCGCTGTGTGTATTTAGGGCAATCGTCTGTAAGACCTGATCTCCGATATCATGACCATAACGATCATTAATCTGCTTAAAATGATCGACATCAAAGACCAGTAAACTCATAGGCACCGGTTGATCAAAATTCTGTTGTACCAGTTGTTGCGCGAGATATTCAAAACAGCGACGGTTATTCAGGCCAGTGAGTGAGTCGGTATGAGCCATATTTTCAAAGGCCTGCCGATTATATTCATTCAGGGTATGCTGCAAAAATACCATGCGTGATTTTAAGGTCGAGCTCCAGCTAATATATAGACTGAAGGTCAATACTGGCAGATAAATCAGGGAAAATAAAAACATCTGGTACAGGTCAGACCGAGTATTGAAATATACACCGATGTAAATCATCAGGGTAATCAGACTTGAAGTAATCAAAGACGGCCAGAACCGGATCTGCACACATAAATTGGCCAGTACAATAAAGACTAAGGAGGCATATTGATAAATGAGGGTATAAGCACTTTCAGACTGATTCAGATTAAAAAACCAGATGGCACTTGCACCAATAATCGAGGTAGGCAAGAGCAGATCAAAGACAGGCAGATTGCGGTAAGAGTGATACATCCAGATCGTGATCAGTACGATCAGGATGGTATAGCTGATTTTGGTCAAAATGAGTAACTTGAGAATATCATGCAGCACCAGAATATCGGCGAGGGTATAAGAGGCATATGCCAGCTGTGCGAATAAATTGACCTGTAATAAGTATTTTAAAGTGAGTTTTTTCTGATGAGCATAGTAGGCCGGTTTTAGAGGTGCAGGAATACGAACAAGCGGATCTTGAAGAGCCTCCTGAATCAGGGTACGTGATTCTTTTTCGTTATCATGCGGCATGCAGCCTTCCCAAATTAAAATATATAAAAATGAATAAGATGAAATTTATATATAGTTGTATAAAAAATATTCTATTCTTTTGTTGGATATTTTAAAAGTGGAAGAATCAAATTTATTTTATAAAATGAAATCCCCGATTAACGCATTCTAAGAATGATCCTAGCTTATAGAACAGACTAATGATTCAGCTTTAATTCGCCGTTGACTGGGCTGGTTGAGTGTCTGGCTTAAATACATTCCAGGGATTTTCTGTTGCTGGCTTGGGCTTATTCAGCATATCCGGATGATAGACTTCAATCCGGTTTCGGCCAGACTTCTTGGCTTGATATAAGGCGATATCGGCTTGTTTGATCAGATCTTCCAGAGTCTGGGTATGGGATTCTAGTTCTGCAACACCGATCGAAATGGTGAACCGGATGGCATGATTGGATTCAACATAAATATACTGCTTTTGAATTGCACAACGAATTCGTTCTGCAATCACCAGGCTGTCTTGTAGCTGAGTATCTTCCAGGAGAGCGATAAACTCTTCCCCGCCAAAACGTGCCAGTACATCGCTATGCCGCATTTCTTTACGGGTCACCTCAGCAATCAGTTGTAGCACCCGATCACCAACATCATGCCCATAGCTATCATTAATATTTTTAAAATGATCCACATCAAACATCAACAGGCAGCTACTGGCATGTTTAGGCCATTGATGAATAGAGCGTTCAGCCATATCGACAAAATGGCGACGGTTGTAGAGTTGGGTCAAATCATCGGTATGGGCCAGATTCTTTAAGGTTTGATAGTTCCATTCATCAAGCAGGGAGCGCAAAAAAGAACGCCGCACATTCAGAATATTATTCCAGTTAATATAAATACTAAAAAACCACAGTGGACTAAAGACCACGCTAAAAATAAAGGCTTGAGAAGCACTCATGAACTGGGTCACCCCAAGCATGATAAACAGGGCAATCAAGATGGAGCAATAGACTGCGACTTTAAACTGGGTCTGCACACAGAGATTGGCGATGAGAATAAAGATCGCAGAGGCATAAATATAGGTAGCAACATGGGGACTGGTTGAAAGCGCGAGTAAGCCAATCCATGCCGCTGCAGCCACAGTGGTACCTATCGGCAAGATT
This sequence comes from Acinetobacter sp. CIP 64.7, assembly GCF_000369745.1. Classification (GTDB taxonomy): domain Bacteria; phylum Pseudomonadota; class Gammaproteobacteria; order Pseudomonadales; family Moraxellaceae; genus Acinetobacter; species Acinetobacter fasciculus. The sequence goes on from NZ_KB850177.1 coordinate 101,335, forward strand.
CTGTCCAGAATCTGAATGTTTTTATGTTTTTTAAACAGGTAATAACAGCAAAACATGGCGCCCAGAACCAGAACGACGCGCATCAGACCAGAAATAAAAAACATGTCTGGAATAATCAGAATATCGGCAAAGAAATACAGTAAAAAGGCAATTTGCGCCAGATAGTTAATTTGACGCAAGTTATGATGACTATGCGTATAGACATAATCATGAAAATACTGCTGAAACGGGGCAGGAATACGGGCATGAGGATCTGTTAGCGCCTGTTCAATCAGCTGACGGTTCTGCAGATCACATTCAGATAATTTCAGTGATTTATCGGTCGTCGAATTTTGAAAAGATACATTCGCCGTTGAATATATATTCTCATTCTGAGCAGACATGTCCTGGTCCAGTGTTATTTTTATAGGTGCCTATTATGCCGTGGTTGAGTAAAAAATAACCTCCCAAAAATTGGGTATCCGGGAAGTTTTTAAAGCTAAAACGTAACAAAATTTGTGTTTTGTAAAATTGAAAGCGATTGAAATACATGAATAATCATCTTATTCATTGGGATATTTGGTTGTTATGGATTCGTTTCACGTGAAACATAAATGATATTCCTGACCTTCAGTTTATTTAAACTCATAACGCCATGTGCCTAAATCATGATTGCCTTGCTAAAACTTAATTTTGGGGGCTTTGGATACAAATCCCATCTGCCTTTCAGGATTTAAATTAATGAGACTAGTGAGGCGTTTTATACGTATCTAAATATTTCCAGGGATAGATTTTGCCCATAGACCCTGTACATTGTCCTGAACAGAGAGGCATCTTGAATCGGTCAAATGCATGTCTCACCCACTCAAAAGTAGAATGAAAATGCCGAGGTAAGCTCAGCCATGTCGAATAATAGTGATATTGAACTGTCGAATTCCGATGATTGTGAAAAGTATGTGAATCAGTTTATTCAGGAGTTTCCTTTACGTCGCGCGGAAATCGGACAGGGCACCGTGATTAAACGTGCCTTGCCAAGCAGACATAAGCGCATGATTGGTGCCTGGTGTTTTCTGGATCATGCGGGTCCGGCCATTTTCCCGCAAGGAGATGGTCTGGATATCGGACCACATCCGCACATTGGTCTGCAGACCTTTACATGGATGATCGAAGGCAGCATGATGCACAATGACAGTCTGGGAAATCAGCAGTTGATTCGTCCCAAGCAGGTCAATCTGATGACCTCGGGTTATGGCATTTCACATACCGAAGTCTCTCCTGAAAGTGAAACGCATATGCATGCAGCGCAGTTATGGATTGCCTTGCCGGATGACAAGATCAATATGGCACCGGGTTTTGAACATTATCCTGAATTGCCGGTCATAAATGAGCAAGGCATTGAATTTACCGTGCTGGTCGGAGAATATTTAAAAACGAGATCACCAGTTAAAGTACATAGTGAATTGCTAGGCGTGGATGTGTATGCAGCTGAAAGTAGCAGTATGCGCTTGCCGCTGAATCCGAAATTTGAATATGGTTTTATGGTGCTTGAAGGGACGGCCAGCATCAATGGGCATGAACTGACAGAGGATAATATGTTGATCCTTGAGCCGGGCTTACAGCAGGTCAATGCTGAAATTCATGCCGGGAGTCGGGTGTTATTGATTGGTGGGGAACCATTTGAAAGCCCGATTTTACTGTGGTGGAATTTGGTCGGGCGTACGACAGAGGAACTTAAAATTGCGCGGGAACAATGGATTGAAGGTCATGAACGTTTTGGTTCCATTCCTGCCTATGATGGACCACGTTTAGAAGCGCCTGCATTTCCAGACCAGATGCGGGCTTCCCGATAAATGCTAAAAATGATGGGAATATGGAACGCTGTCTGAGTTGAACTCAAATAATGAATCTGCAACATAGGATACATATCATTACAGTCATCAAAAAATGAGCTAGAGTCTGCTGCTTTTTGCTATGCTCAGTGGGCAAAAACAATAAAATCATGAGTCTAATATGCGTGTTTTACATCATCTCGAACAATCACGATCATTTCGTATCCTGTGGGCCATGGAAGAATTAGGACTGGATTACGAGGTTAAATACTATAAACGTCAGCCCAACCTTTCTGCGCCACCGGCCTTAAAACAGATCCATCCGTTGGGCAAAGCCCCGATTCTGGTCGATCAGGGTCAGGTACTGGCAGAATCTGCGGCGATCCTGGAATATTTGCAGGAAACTTATGATGAAAAGCAGCAGTTTCGCCCAGAAGATATTGCCGACAAGGCCCAGTACCGTTACTGGATGCATTATGCGGAAGGCTCGTTAATGCCGCTGCTGGTGATGCAACTGGTAATGACCACAGTGCCTAAACATACGCCTTTGCTGATTCGACCTGTGGCCAAGAAAATCTGTGATGGGGTGAAAAAGCAATTTGTACAGAGCCGTTTAAAAGATCATATCCAGTTTCTGGAAAGCTATTTGAGTGAGCATGATTATTTTGCCGGGCATTTCAGTTTTGCGGATATTCAGATGAGTTTTCCTTTGGAGGCCATGCAGAGCCGGACGGGTCAAAGCTATCCAGCGATTCAAGCCTATCTTAAACGGGTGTCGCAACGTGCTGCCTATGCGCGTGCACTGTCCAAAGAAAAACAGATCAGCTCTTAAACGCTTAAAAGAAAAGGTGCCGATGGTACCTTTTTTGATTTTGTGAGATTAGTCCGGAAAGCTGAGACGTTCTTTGGGGAAAACTACCTTAAACGTGGAACCTTGGTTTTCCTTGGACTCAATTTCCAGATGTGCCTGATGCTGCATGAGTACATGTTTAACAATTGCCAATCCCAAACCGGTACCGCCAGTACGACGGCTGCGGTCTGAATCGATGCGGTAAAAACGCTCGGTCAGACGTGGCAGATGCTTGGGATCAATACCGATGCCGTTATCTTGCACCACAAAATAGGCCGATTCACCGTCATCATGCCAGCCGATGGTGATGGTGCCGCCTTTAGGCGTATACTTGATGGCATTGGTAATCAGGTTGCTAAAGGCGCTGGCCAGTTCCATATCTGAACCGATCAGATCGCAATGACTGTCAATGTCCAGATTCAGGGTATGACCATAATCAATATTATAGGCCTGGGCATCATCGAATAGCTGGTTCATCAGACTTGGCATTTCAATGATCTGGTTTTTGGCAATATTTTTATCATTTTCCAGACGTGACAGCAGCAGCAGGTCGTTGACCAGTGCATTCATGCGTCGGGTTTGCGACTGCATTTGATCAAAAGCGCGTTTCCAGCGTGGATTGATATCTTCCTGATCGGTAAAGGTTTCAATATAGCCACTGAGTACGGTCAAAGGAGTGCGCAGTTCATGGGAAATATTGTCGACGAAATCCTTTCGCATCTGTTCCAGATTGTGCATCCGGGTCACATCATAAGCGACCAGTACCCGACTTTCTCCGCCAAAACGGGTCATTTTAACCTGCACATAGTGGTCTTCAAACAGCGAAGAACGCATTTTCAGGCCGTCGGGAGATTCATCAATATGGTGATAGTATTCGATAAAGCTCGGTTGGCGTAACAAGGTCAGGATATTACGGCGACGGTCATCACTGGAGATTCCGAGCAGACGTTCAGCCGCCGGATTCCACCATTCAATCTGCTGGTTTTCATCAAGCAGCACCACAGCTTCTTGCAAGGCCACCAGCGAAGATTGTGCACGATCAATCAGTTCGACCATTTCCGCCTGAACAATCCGTTCCTGACGTTGGGCGCGATAAACATTGAAAAGTAGCGCACCCCAAATCCCGCCAATATTCGGTGGAACATCATAAGGGCGATTGGAAATCCATTCATTGACCAGATATAAGGAACGCATTTGGGTCGCAAAGAATGCCACGAAGGCAATTACGATACAAATCCAGAAATACCCAATCCCAAAACCGATAAAGCTGGCGATAATTAGGAAAAAAGCCAGTAGGCGTAAATCCTGCTTCGCAAAATCCCATAAACTGCTGTAACGGATTCTTTTGTGTTCGCGTGCCAGTTCGGGGACAGGGTAGGGTTCATACATAAAACAAGATTTACCTTAAAAGATATTAACCTAAAGCGACATCTGAACGGGTCGAAAAGCGATAGCCTGTTCCGCGAACGGTCTGTACAAAACGGTCTACACCATAAGGTTCCAGCACTTTACGCAAACGGCGGATATGCACATCGATAGTCCGGTCTTCAATATAGACGTTACCGCCCCACACCTGATCCAGCAATTGCGCACGGGTATAGGCACGTTCCGGATGGGTCATGAAGAATGCCAGCAAACGGTATTCGGTCGGTCCCATTTCCAGAATATTATTGCCAAAATTGACCCGCTGGCTGACCGGATCCAGAATCAGACCATTGGCATCAATGGTTTTTTCACCGCTCAGGGCATTGGCGCGGCGCAGTACTGCCTTAATCCGCGAGACCAGTTCCCGGGTCGAGAATGGCTTGGTCATGTAGTCATCGGCACCGGCATCCAGACCTTGTACCTTGTGGTCTTCTTCACCGCGCGCTGTGAGCATGATCACCGGAATTTCTGACAGGCTTTCATCACGTTTCAAACGACGACACAGATCCACACCGCTGACACCACCAGGCATCATCCAGTCCAGCAAAATCAGTGCCGGACGCTGATCCACAATCATCTGATGCGCCTGCTTGGCATCTTCTGCCTGTAAGCACTGAAAACCGGCCATATCCAGAGAGGTATGGATCATTTCCCGAATCGGGAGCTCGTCATCGACGATTAATATGTAGTCATCTTTCACAACGCAATACCCTATTTCATGTAAACGGTGAACCGTTTTATATTTATGACAGGCTTATTACAAAGACTAATTATGACAGTATCATTGCAGAAAGGGAAAAACTGCTGATATTCGCAAAGATTTGTGACAAATATAATGCAGAAACTTGTTAAAAAATCATAAATTAATTTTACTCATTTCCGTAGTACAGCATAAATCTGCAACTGACTGGTAAATGCAGGAAATCCTATTAAGCACAGGATTTAACAGCTATTTTTTCTCGGAAAATGACTCGAGCAGCGCCAAAAAAACCACACTACAAGACGATAAAACTTCCTCAAGCGAATGCTTAAAACCACTCATTACCCAACGAATGGCAATTTGGGTGACATAACCATTTAAACCAGTCGACACCAGTGAAATTTCCTGTTCACTACGATTTAACTGCGGCATCATCAACATGACAGAGGCATGAATCATCCGGTCGAAACGTGACATGGTTTCATGAATAGTGGCCTGATTATGCAGCTCCTGCACCAGCATGGCATCAATATAAATGATCCGTGCCATGCGCGGATTATCACGCAGGGTAGTGAGTAGGGCTGTCAGACCCGCTTCGATCATTTTTTTCGGATCACTCGATGCCTGCATCATGGCCTGCATGACATTCTGTTGCAGTTCATCAATCAGTTTTAAGAAAATGGTCTGAAACAGATGTTCGCTTTTCTTGAAAGATTCATAAAAATAACGTTCAGTCAGTTTGGCTTCATTGCAGATATCTTTGACGGTAACTGAAAAAAAACCATAACTACCATAGGCTTCAATCCCGGCTTCAATCAGCTTTTCACGACGTGCCTGCTGCCGTTCAGCCATCGACAGGCCTTTAAACTGACGTTCCTTAGTTTTGGAGGGTCGTGATTTTGCTGCTGAGTCGATTGAATCGGTCATAAGGCCTGTGTGCTCATCTGCATGAAGATTTTGAATATCTTAGCAATAAATCACGCTTAGACCTATATAGAAATGCTCCCCTGAAATTTGGCCTCTAAGGACATGGGATAATTATTGACAATATATATTGTCAAAACTATATTGAGGATCTGTGCTAGCTCCTGAAACAACAGAACAAGATCCTGCTGTCATGGAATGGCAGTTCTTTACATAAGGAAATTGAATGAAAAATTTTAAAAATAAAGTCGCTGCGATTACCGGTGCCGGTTCAGGTATTGGCCAGCAACTGGCGGTATTACTGGCCCAGCAAGGTTGTCATTTGGCGCTGAGTGATATCAATGAACAGGGTCTGGCGCAAACGCTCGAATTGCTCAAAGAAAGTGATGTCCATGTCACCATTCAGAAAGTAAACGTAGCTGAACTGGAACAGGTGCGTAACTGGGCGGCACAGGTTGAACAGGATCATGGCAGTGTCAATATGATCTTTAACAACGCTGGCGTTGCGCTGGGTTCAACCGTTGAAGGGGCATCTTATGAAGAACTAGAATGGATCGTCGGAATCAATTTCTGGGGCGTGGTGTATGGCACCAAAGAATTTCTGCCACTGATCAAGAAAACTGGCGATGGCCATATCATCAATATTTCCAGCCTGTTTGGTCTGACTGCTCAACCGACCCAGTCTGCTTATAATGCGACCAAGTTTGCGGTACGTGGTTTTACTGAATCCTTGCGTCAGGAACTGGATCTAGAAAATTGTGGAGTGAGTGCACTGTGTGTACATCCGGGCGGTATCCGCACCAACATTGCTAATGCGGCAAAAATGAATAACAGCCTGCTGACTTTAGGTATGAATCCGGAAAAATCAGCCCGTAATTTTAATAAATTATTGCGTTGTCCACCTGCAGAAGCTGCACGTCAAATTCTGGAGGCGGTACAAAAAGACAAGCGCCGTCTGCTGATCGGCAATGATGCCAAAGCGATTGACCTGATTCAGCGGATCTTACCAACCGGTTATCAGCATGTCACTGCAATGGCGACCCAGTTTGGCAAAAAGAAGAAAAAGTCTGCTTAAGAAATTGCAAAACAGACCCGCGAAAGCGGGTTTTTTTATCGCTGTAATAGGGTCTAATTTTTTGCAAATGAGAGTGTTAGATACTGTAATGCTCTAGGCATACAAAATCCTGCATCTAAATCAACGCTTCAACCGTTTTTTTCTTCCAGACCAACTGATAATACAGTCCCTGCAAAATACACAGGCTGACAAAGGCCAATGCATAGGCATACCAGATACCTTCCAGACCCCACCACTGGCTAAAAAGATAAGCGGCGGGAACTTCAATACAGAGAATGGCAAAAATGTTGATCAGCATTGGCACGGTCACCGTACCACTTGAACGCATGATCGAAGCAAAAATAGCACTGGCGCCAAAGAACAAAATTGACCACAGCACAATAAACAGCAGTTGTTGTCCCAATACTACAACCTTAGGATCGGTAATAAATAAGGCCATCAAATATTTGGAGAACAAATAAGCCAGAATCACCAGACCGCCGGTAAACAGAATATTCATACTCAGTGCAGTCCGGGTCACTTTATTGAGCAGATCTGATTTACCTGCGCCAATCGCTTGAGCACCAAATACAGACGCAGCAATCGCAATCGACAAAGCGGGAAATTGAATATAATTTAAGACCTGATTGACCGCGCCATAAGCGGCTGTTGCTTCTGCACCATAGCGGTTGACTAGTCCGACAATTACCAGTCCAGCAACTGAAGTCGTGACCATTTGCACACCCGTAGGAACCCCCAGTTTCAAGATCATTCTGCTCAACTGTGGCTGATGACGAATATTTTTTAATAAAGCCCAGTCCAGTCTGAGCGGATGTTGCCTATAATTCAAATACAGGATTAAAAACAACAGGACCGCCAGATTTCCCAGAATAGTGGCAATCGCCGGCGAGATAATGCCCATTTTAGGAAAGCCAAAATAACCGGCAATCAGGACCGGTGTCACCACTAAACCCACCCCAATGGTAAGTGCGGAAGCGAACAGGGGAGTGGTACTATCACCAACGCCGCGCAAGATCGAGGTATAAATAATATAGATAAAAATTAAGGGACTACCCGCCAGCATCCACTGCACATAGGGCAAGGATAAATGCATCACATCCGGATCTGTGCCGAGTGCCAAGAGAATATTCTCAGCAAAAATTACCCCGAGAAGCGCAATTAAGCTGCCGCCAATCAAGGTCATAAATAAAGTTGAACCAACCACACAGCGTACTTTTTCTATATTTTTCCCGCCCCAAGCCTGACCAATCAATACGGTAGAACCGGCAGATAAACCAATCACAAAGGCCATCATGCAAAACAGGATCGGAAAAAAAACCGCAACAGCAGCAATCGCATTCACTCCGAGCATTTGTCCCACAAAAACTGTATTGATCGTGCCGGAGAGACTTTGCAGGATATTGGTCGCAATTAATGGCAACAGAAAAACCAGAAAGGCTTTCCATAAATTCTGTTGATGAATCAGTGAGTGCTGTGCCATGCGACATCCTGTGATTGAATTATCATCTATTTATTGATGTAGCTATTATTCGGCAGAATATAAAAAAAAGCCTTAGCTTTTAAGTAACTAAGGCATTTATTTTATGAGAGTTTTAGTTAAAAGGTGAGTTAAACCTTTGAAAGAATTTGACCTGCCTGGATCAGAGTTTGTTCTTTTTTTGCAAAGCAGAACCTGAGCAGACGTAAATCGGCAGGAGGGTGCTGGTAGAACGCGGAGACTGGAATCGCGACAATCCCATGTTGTTCTGCCAGAAAATGGCACATGGAAAAATCATCGAGCTCAGGCCGAATCTCTGAATAATCTAAGTTCTGAAAATAAGTCCCTTGAGAAGGTGTCCATTTAAAGCGTGATGTTTTAATGGATGAGTTAAATAAATCCCGTTTATTTTGATAAAAAGAGGACAGTTCAGGTATATGCTCAGGATGCAGTTGCATATATTCCGCCAAGGCAACCTGAACGGGTGTCACACCGCAGAAACTGGCAAACTGATAAATCTGTCTGAACATTTTCATCAGTGCCGGGGCAGCAATACAATATCCGGTTTTCCAGCCAGTGACATGGAAGGTTTTACCAAAAGAGCCAATCACGAAGCTACGCTCCCGAAGTTCTGGAAATGACCATGCCGAATAGTGCTGAACGCCGTCAAAAACCAGATGTTCATAGACTTCATCGGACAGCACCACAATATTACGCTTGCCAATCAGCTCGATCAGCTGTTGCCAGTCTGCCTTGGACCACACACTCCCACTCGGGTTATGTGGCGTATTCACAACAATCATGCGGGTACGGTCATTAATGGTATCTTTGACCTGATTCCAGTCCACAGAAAAATCAGGATGCTGTAAAGCAATATGCACTGGCTTTGCCCCGACCAGTTGTACCGCAGGTCCATAACTGTCGTAGCTGGGATCGAAAATAATAACTTCTTCCCCGGCACGTACCGTGGCTTGAATGGCACAAAAAATCGCAATTGTCGCCCCAGGGGTAATCGTGATTTCCTCGACAGGGTCAATAATCAGTTGATCACGTTGCTGATAGAGATCTGCCACCAGACTTCGCAAGACTGGCAGACCATCTCCTGGTGCGTACTGGTTAAATCCATTCTGGCTGGCCCGGTTTAAAGCTTCAATCAAGGCAGGAGGCGCTGCAAAGTCCGGAAATCCTTGAGAAAGATTCAAGGCCCCGAGTTTTTGTGCCAAGGCCGACATGGTACTAAAAATGGTCACGCCCAAATCAGGTAATTTAGAAGGGAGTTCCAGCATGTCCTTTGCCTTGAAGAATGAGATATGAATGAGTGTAGCAGCAAGTTCCGTATAGGATAATCAGAAAAATAGGGAATATTGGGCAATATTTTTAATTAAGATGTACCACATGCAATTTAAGATTTTTAATTGAAGGGTCATAAATTAAAGGCCTAATTATGTGAAATGCATCGTGAACTGGACGAAATGGATAACTTTTCCTAAAATCTGCCGCACAATAATAAAGCTTAAAATTATAACTATAAAATGCCAAAACCTATCCATATGCTGGTGGAGCAGCTCGGGCTTAAGCGACAGCATCGTGCGCTACATTTACAGTTTTCACATCCTCCTTTAAATCATCAGGTTTTGATTCAGCGTATTGAGGGTCAGCATCAGATCAATCAAGGCCTGCAGGATGAACTGATCTGTCTTTCCACTCATGCTCATATTGCCTTGAAACAGTTTATCGGCTGTCGGGTGGCCATTGATCAGGTCACAGACCGGGGTGAACTTTTCCGGACTACGGGCATTATTACTGCAGCCAGTCAAGGGCAGAATGATGGAGCTTTGACCCTGTATAAATTGATGCTAAATGATCCGACTGCACTCTGGCAGAAGCGCCGTAACAGTCGGGTTTTTATGAATAAGACGGTGCGCGAGATCAGTGAAATCCTGTTCAGTGAATGGCAAAACAGAAGTGTATTATTCGCGGCCAGTCTCAGCCTGGATTTGACAGGACTCAGCCGGGACTATGATGTCCGACCTTTTGTAATGCAGTCGAATGAATCGGATTATGATTTTCTGACCCGTTTATGGCGTAGCGAAGGAATTAACTGGCTGATTGATGAAAGGCAATTAACTGTGCCTGTATCAGCCAGCGAGATTCAAGATCAGCTTTTAAAACTGGTAGATCATTCCCAATATTTTTCAGCTTTAAAACGCCGCTCCATCCGGTTTCATCGCAGTCATGCCACCGAACAGCTGGACACGCTGAACAGTCTGATTGCGGTACGTCAGCTCAATCCGAATAGTACCCAAACCCAGCGCTGGCATGCCCAGCAACTTGCCCAGGATCAAAGCCAGCCTTTATTCAGTAATCATCAGCAAAGTGATATCCATGCAAATGCCACTCTTCAGCTTGAAGATGCGTGGAACATCAGTCCGGCTTGGACCGGCGACTTAAATCATGAGGATCAGGTGACAGCATCTGGTATAGCCCAACTGGATCGACTCAATCAGCAGCTCAGTGACTATCATGCTTTGCAGTCTAAATATTTTAAAGCCAGTAGCAGCGTACGAGATGCTCAGGTTGGATACTGGTTTGAACTGCAACAGCATCCTGAAATTGATCAGCATCCTGCCCATCAACGTGAATTTCTGATTTTAGCTAAGCGGTTTTATAACCAGAACAATTTACCCAAAGATATCTTATCTCAGCTGGACAGTTTGCTTGAGAAGAGCGGCTGGCAGATGACACAGGAGGAACGACAGGCCAATGAACTACAGATGGTGCGCCGTGAAATCCAGGTTGTTCCTGAGTACCACCCCTTCATTCATCGGCCTGCTGGATATCCGCAACGGGCTCGAGTGGTCGGACCTGAAGGTGAAACGATTCATGTCGATGCATGGGGGCGGGTGAAAGTTCGTTTTCTGTTTACCCGGAGTGAGGATCATCAGCATGATGGCGGCGCAGGTAGCAATGACAATGATAGCGATTCTGCTTGGGTGGATGTTTTGACCCCTTGGGCGGGTGAGGGTTATGGCATCAGGTTGCATCCGCGAATTGGCGAAATTGTAGTGATTGACTTCTTTGACGGTGATATCGACCGGCCCTTTGTGGTGGGACGGATTCATGAAGCAGAACGGCATCCGACCATGTTTGATGCAAAAGGAGAACTTCCTGCGACCAAAAAACTCAGTGGCATCCGTTCTCAGGAGGTCGATGGGGATGGCTTTAACCAGTTGCGTTTCGATGATACCCCTGAACAGATTAGTGCGCAGCTGCAAAGTAGTCATGCAGCCAGTCAGCTCAATCTGGGAAATCTAAGCCATCCTAAAGAAAGTGAAAGCAGCGAAGGTCGAGGAGAAGGTTTTGAACTAAGGACAGACCAGTGGGGTGCCATACGTGCAGGAAAAGGCTTATTAATCTCCACTTATCGGCAAGATTCAGCAGCAGGCAATCACCTGGATGCGAGTCGTGCCAAAGAGCAGATTGAATCGAATCTCGATCATAGTAAAGCCTTGAGTGATATTGCTGAACAACAGCAGACTGATCCGCTGCAATTTTTTGATAGTTTAAAACAGTTTCTGAGTCAGATTGAAGCTGAAGATCAAGCCAAGGCCATCGCATTTAAACAGGCCGTGATGTTATTAACTGCCCCCCAAACGATTGCACTGAGCACAAATGAAAATATTCATTTATCCGCTGATCACCAAATCAATCAGAGTGCCGGGAATAATATTCATTTATCCACACAGAAATCTTTAGTTGCTCATGCACAGGACAAGATCAGTTTATTTGCTGCTCAAGAGGGTGCGAGTCTCTATGCTGCTCAAGGAAAAATTGAACTACAAGCCCAAGATGATGCGATTGAAGCGATTGCCCGCAAGGTAATCAAGCTTATTTCGACTGAAGACAAGATCGAAATCACCAGTCCGAAAGAGATTGTACTGACCGCTGGAGGGTCTCAAATTAAGATCAATGGTGGTGGAGTGGTGGTCACAACTGGTGGGAAATTTGAGTGTAAGGCCGGGCAGCATCTGTTTACGAAAGGTCAAAATATTATTGAACAAAAAATAAATCTTCCAAAAATGAAAACATTATTCAGTAATAAAATTAACTATCAGTGGACTAACCAGTCTGCAGGAGAAAAAGAAATTTTTATTCTAAATAAGTTGGATGGGAACTTAATTAAAACTAAGAAGTCTGTATTAAATGAAAATAATCAATTAAGTACTTTAAGATTCTATACCTCTCAACCCACAGATTTCGTGGCTTTAGGATTTAATTCTTTACAAACTCATCTCATTCAAGACTTAGATAATGAAAGTATTGATGAACTATTGAATGAGATAGAAGAAAGGGATTTAGAGGATGATGTATATACTGAAGAGGATGTCGAATGATGAGCAATTTAGTTACCATAACATCAAAAATTTATGATGCTTCAGGAAAATATGTCATTAATTTAAAAGTTAAATCACGCTATAAAGGTTCATCGAGAGAAAATACAAATAAAACAGATAAAGATGGTTTATTTATATTTCAGGGTTCACCAAATCGAACTGTGGAAATTTTAGCTAAGCCACCTAATGTGGAAGATTATATCGTTATTAAAACGATTGATTCTTCAATCATTTCTTCTAGAAAGAATCCTGTAAAAGTATCCTTGCCTAAAAGTATAGAGGAGTATCATAAAGAAAAAGTGATGCCTACTACAAAAGGTATAGTTACGACTTTATTTAAAATAATAGACTGCAATGAGAAAATATTAACGAGTTTCCCGGTAAAATCTCGCCCTAAAGGAAAACAAAGTTCATTTGAACGTCATACCAATGAGCAAGGCATTGTAGAGGTGGTATCTTCACCTAATCGAGATATTGAAATTCTAGTTTTGACTTCAAATGATGAGTTTGCTCTAAAAGGTGCTGTTAACTCTGAGCATGGCTCTCAAATACCAAAAATAATTAAACTAGATGAACCCTATGAAAACTTTAAAAGTGAATCAAATATCCAACTTCTAGATAGAGAAGGAAATAGTTATATCGTTGAAAATACAAAGATCGAAATACTTTATTTGGGAAATAAGATAACAAAAATTTCAAATACCTCTAATGGGAAATTTTCATTTCCAAGTATGATTGGGGAAAAAATACAGATCACGGTATTTAAACCTGATGGTAATCCCTTGGAACCGAAAACTCATGTGGTAAAAAGGATTAAAGAAGATTCCATAAAATTGAAATTAGATGTAGATATTATTAAGGGTGGGCAGAGTAAAACTTGAAGTGCGACATAAACCACCTAATTAATTTAAAGGGTTTATGGAGTATATAAAATTGTCATACCATCATCTTAACTTTGAAGATCGTACTGCATTAATGCTTGAGTCAAGAAAAGAAGGCTTTTCACCCAGAAAATTTGCTGAACTTATTAAAAGACATCCTAGTACGATCT
>NZ_KB850177.1:115423-145783 GCF_000369745.1 Acinetobacter sp. CIP 64.7
ATATGCTTCTGATAACACCTTCGCTAGACGTAGACGTGGTCACAGAAAACTCAAAATCGATTCAATCCTCTGGAAATTTATTGTTGAAGCGATCCGTTGTTTATGGTCTCCTCAGCAAATAGCAAAGCGTTTAAAGACATTTCCTGATTTGGATCAAACAATGAATGTAAGCCATACAACGATTTATTCAACGATACGAGCATTACCAAAGGGTGAGTTGAAAAAAGACTTATTATCCTGTCTGCGTCATGAAAATAAAAAGCGAAAAGCTAACGGTGAACCTAAAAAAGATTCTATATTACAGGATATTAAAACTATTCATGAGCGCCCAGCCGAAGTTCAAGAAAGAAAAATACCGGGTCATTGGGAAGCTGATTTAATTAAAGGTAAAGACAATAAAAGTTCGATAGCAACACTTATTGAACGAAATACACGGCTCTGTATCTTGGCAACATTACCTGATGCAAAGGCAGAATCAGTGCGCAAGGCTTTAACTGAAGCTCTGAAATATTTACCTGCAGAACTGCGTAAAACGTTGACCTATGACCGTGGACGCGAGATGGCAGAACATAAAATACTTGAAGAAGATTTAGGCATAGATGTATATTTCTGTGACCCACATTCACCCTGGCAAAAAGGCACATGCGAAAATATGAATGGTTTAATTAGGCAATATTTACCTAAAGGGATTGATTTAAATCAGGCAGATCAGCATTATTTAAATCAAGTTGCCATGTCACTGAATACTCGTCCTAGAAAAGCGTTAGATTGGCTTACACCATTAGAGAAGTTTGCTCAGCTTGTTGATTATCATAAGGCTTTTGAAACTGTCGCACCTCATGTTTGAATTCGCCGTGGTACCGAACAGAATAAGCCGACCCTAGATAAGAATATAGAGAAACTCTGTACAGCAGAATGTATCGTAGAAACATATACTTTTGAAACTTCTTTAGGAACAATGGTTATTTCAAAAGAATCTCTTGATTCAATTTTAAAATGGGAGAAATACGAATCTAAACCTTATGTACCTAGTAAGGGAAAAGATGGTAAAAGTGGTGTAACATTAGGATATGGTTACGATTTAGGACATCAAAGTCTTGAACAAATTAAAAAGGATTTAATTTTTTATTATACTTCGAGTCAAATTCAACGTTTATTAAAAGCTCAAGGAAAAAGAGGTTTGGCAGCACAAGCATTAGTAAACAGCCTTTCTGATATTATTATAAATAAAGATAAAGCTTATCAGATGGTGATGATAGTAAAAAAAAGGTATGCGGAGGATACATTAAAAGTTTATCCAGATATTTTAAAATATCATCCTCATTGCCAAGGAGCTATTTTATCGCTTGTATATAACAGATATATAGGTTTGAAAGGAGATCGTCGTAAAGAAATGAAAGAAATTCAAGATAATCTTAAAAAGAATGGAAAAAAGGTTCCTTTATTCTTAAGAAGTATGAAACGACTATGGACTACAAAAGCTAATAGAGGATTACAGGCTAGACGGGAAGATGAAGCAAAAATTTTTGAAAAAGGATTAAAATGTGAATGCTATAAGTAAACTTTTTATTCTGAATATTTTATTTATTTCTTTAAACTCTTATGCAGTGTCTCCTGAAGACTTTTTATATCAGGATGCTTTGAAAATACAGTGTAAAGAAAGAAGTCCTATGCAAGAGGATTTAATGTATTGTGTTTCAAGAAGTTATTTAGAGTCAGATAAAAAATTAAATATAGAATATAGAAAAAGAATGAAAATATTAGGGTCTGTTGACATTTACTGTTCAAAAAAATAGCGAGAAAGTAAAATTTAATCGCCAAACTAAATTTACTTCTCGCTATGCCTCGTACAATGCTGAATGATCAACACTGGTCTAAGTTACTTTCTATTTTCCGAAATTTTGATATCTATTTCAAATCTAATTTGAGAAATTTTGTCGAAGCAATACTTTATAGAATAAGAACAGGCTGCCCATGGCGTGATTTGCCTAAAGAATTTGGTTCGTATAACTCAATCTTTAAAAAATATAATCGTTGGTGTAAAAATGATAAGTTAATGAAAATATTTAAATTAATTTCTTCAAGTGCTGATATGGAATGGGTTTTTATTGATGGTAGTCATGTTCGGGCACACCAACATTCTGCTGGAATAAAAGATCAGGATATTTCTAAAAGCATTGGTGGAAATAGTTCTAAAATACACTTAGCTGTTGATGCGGATGGCAATCCAATCGAAATTATTATCTCCGATGGAACGATACATGATGTCAAGATTGCTCCCAAAATGATTGAAAAACTTGATTTGAGTGAAACGGAAGTATGTTGTGCAGACAAAGGATATGACTCTGAATCATTAAGAGAACAAATATCTGTGAAAAAAACTAAAGCGAATATTCCAAGAAAATCAAATACTCAGTCAAATAATGATCATATGGATTGGTATTTATATAAAATCAGACACTTAGTTGAGAATGCATTTTGTAGGTTAAAGCAGTTCAGAGGAATAGCAACACGATATGATAAGCTAAAGTGTAGCTATGAGGGGGCAGTTGCATTAGCTTGTATATTTATTTGGCTACCTTTATCGGGTAAATTCTATACTTGAAATGTCAACAGACCCTAAAAGGAATTAAAAAAGAAAAATTACTAGCGAGTCAAAGATTGTGGTTAAAGAATAGAAAAAATAAATGTAACTCTGAATATGCAGCTGCAGAGGAAGGGCGTGAAGCACCGATTTATTTAATAGATTGTTATGCTCAAGAAAATTATCAAAGAGTTAGATTTATAAAAAATTATAAATAATTTAAAAATAGAAAAGCAGCTATTTTTTAGCTGCTTTTTTCTTTTACCCTTCCAAAACTTCTTCCAGCAACTCCTCACTCGGTGCAAAGTAATATGCGCCATCCAGCGGAGTTACGAAGTGCAGCAGGCGGTCATGAATCCCATCACCAGACGTACCAAACATACGTTCTAACATAGCATCAATAATTTTTAGATCTTTGGTATATGCAATAAAGAATAGCCCCTGGTCACCACGTCCGTCACCATAAGGTAGAGAATGACGCAGGATCTCCATTTCTTCACCTTCTTCATCTTCCACTACAGTACGTGCCACATGCGCATTTTCAGGTTTGACTTCATCATCCAGCTCAATCGATTCAAGCTTGGTACGACCCATAACCTGTTCCTGAGTATCAACTTTTAGCTTTTTCCATTTTTCCAGGTTATGCGCGTAACGTTGGGTAAAAATAAATGAACCATCTTGGAAAATACCTGAATCTTCACCTAATAATGCGACTTCAGCACGATCATCCGGGAATTGCGGATTTTCAGTTCCATCAATAAAGCCAGTTATGTCACGACCATCAAAATAGCGGAAGCAAACCCGCTCATCCAGCACCTGAACCTGATCCTGAATGCCTTCAAAAAAAGCCTGACTGAGCGCAAAACAGATATCAGCACGGGCACTGGCAATATGAATGATCATATCTGCCGGAACCACTGGCATTTCAAATGAACCATGAATGGGCTCAAGCTGTTTAAAGCCTGCAGGAGCTTGATCATAAAGTTTTGCCCACAGTTCAGGACCAAAAGCCACTGCCGTTTTAATTTGTGCTTGAGGATGTTGCGTAATAAGACGATCACGCGAAGTAAAAAGATGTTCGAGTTGTTCTTTTAATTGTTCAATACTCAAATCTTTAAGACGTAAAACAATAAAACGGGCATGATCTGAAGGAAGTGGCAAGATTACCGATTGGGCTGTCATTCATGGCTCCTGTAAGGATAGATCCTGTTTTTAATGCACATATTGTGCCTGAAGCCAGACAGAGTGAATAGTGCAGTGCCTTATATTCAAGCAGGTTTTTAGCCTGATTTTATTGGAAAATTCATATAATATTGGATGGGTTTTGCTGAGTGAAATGTTTATGTCCTATCAAATGTGGTTTGCCTATATGCTGGCCTGTTGGGTGATTAGTGTGTCTCCGGGCGCAGGAGCGATTGCTTCCATGTCGAGTGGACTGAATTATGGTTTTCGGCATGGTTACTGGAATGCGCTGGGCCTGCAACTGGCATTATTGGTACAGATTGCAGTGGTTGCGGCAGGCGTGGGAGTTTTGTTTGCGACAACCCCATGGGCATTTTTAGTGGTGAAATGGTTTGGTGTCGGCTATTTATTGTATTTGGCTATTTTGCAATGGAAAGCACCTGTACAATCTATCGAAATTAAACATGAATTGGCGCGAAAATCGAGAGGGAAACTGGTACTGCATGGTTTCTTGGTTAATATCACTAATCCTAAAGCCATCGTATTTTTACTGGCCGTCTTGCCGCAATTTCTGGATTTGTCTAAGCCACAATGGATTCAGTATTTGATTATGGCTGCGACAATGGTGACGATTGATCTGATTGTGATGGCGGGTTATACCGGATTGGCTGCTAAAGTTTTAAGGCTGCTTAGATCGCCGAAACAACAAAAAGTCATGAACCGGACTTTTGCGGGGTTATTTGCCGGCGCTGCATTTTTATTGAGTTTGGTGCATCAATAAAGAGTCTTTGCTCTCTCCTTAAAGGAGAGAGGCGGAATAGATCATTAGAAAATCATAATGATTTAACAGAAAGATTAATTCAGCTTTTTAAACTTCTGCACACAGAAGATCAGTGCAAATAGCACCGCCATGGTCAGTACAATGGTTAAACCAGTCGAAGTATTGAGACCGGCACTCGACCATAGGCCCACGGTCACCCCAATTTGCGCAATCACGAATGCCCAGATCACCATTTGTTTGGGTGAGTGTGCAAGGAGTCGTGCGGTCAGGGCAGGGATCACCAGTAATGCCCCCATCAAGAGTGAACCGACTGCTTTCAGGGCAAGCACGGTAAACAATGCCAATAACAACATAAAGATCAGGCGTTGCCATTTGGCATTTACACCTTCACTGACCGCCATGTCCGGATCAATCGCGATTTGAATCTGCGCTTGCCAGCTTTTATAGAGGACGGCTAAGGCCAGAATAATCACAATGGCAAAGGTGGGTAAGTCCGTCCAAGAAATCGTTAGTAGATCACCAAATAGATAGCTGAGAAGTTCCGGTCTTAAACTCGGTAAATGCTGAATGAACAATAATCCCGAGCAAAGCAGTGTTGCTGAACATAAGGCCAGCAAAGCATCATTGGGTAGGCGCGGATCATGCAGCACCCACAAAATACCTACCAATAATAAGGCAATAAAAGTGACTCCCATCCAGAGCGGTAAACTTAAAGCTCCAGCAATGGCAACACCGAGTAAAGTACCGTGTGCCATGGTATCGGCAAAGAATGACATACGCCGCCAGAGCATGAGACAGCCCAGCGGAGCAGTCAGAAATACCAACAGCGTTCCCATGATCCATGCAGGTAAAAGGAGTTGTAACCAATCCATCATGGTTTAAGCTTCCGGCTCGGGGTGAATATGAGGGCGTGAATCATGCTGACAGGGAGTGGCAGAATCGCCATGCGCGCAATGATCATGATGATGGTGATAGAACACTCGATTGGTGCCAAAAATTGCCTGATATTCGGGATGTTGCTGCACGCTTTCCGGCAGCCCACTACAGCAGATATGCTTGTTCAAGCACACGACTCGAGTCGTACCTTGCATCACCCATTGCAGGTCATGTGAAACCATCAGTACGGCACAGCCATATTTTTCCGGCAAGTTACGCACATATTCATACAGTTCAGCTTCGGACTGGATGTCCAGACCTTGCATCGGTTCATCGAGGACTAAAATGTCCGGCTGGCGTAATAAGGCGCGGGCCAATAGCACCCGCTGACGTTCGCCGCCAGACAACTGCTGAACTTTAGAATCTTGCAGTTTGCTAATGCCGGTATCGCGGATAATTTCGGTTTTAATCTGGGATGGGCATTTTTCTAGCGTCAATAAATCTTTCACCCGGAGCGGCAAGCTATGTGAGGGATTGAATTTCTGTGGCACATAAGAGAATTTGAGTTTGCGCGCAGTTTTGATCTCACCTGATTGCGGTTTCAAAATGCCCAGCATGACTTTAATTAAGGTCGATTTACCAGCGCCATTGGGACCGATCAGTGTGACAATTTCTTTCTCTTGTAACGAGAAATCAATGGCTTTTAAGATATCGCGCTCATCGATCTTGACCCAGATCTTGGAGAGCTGAATCAGGGGAGAGGCACTTAAGCTTTGTTGCGGCACTGCTGACAAATTCCTGAAATTTCGATAATGCTGTGATGTGCCGTGAAGTCGTCCGAGCTGGCCAGTGCATCGAGTTGATCGAGCAAGCCCTGAGCCGACGCTTCTTTCACGGCTTTACATTCGGTGCAGATTAAAAAAGCGGCCTGATGACCTTCACGCGGATGGCAACAGGGAATATAGGCATTGATCGAGGTCAGGCGATGAATCAGCCCTTTGCTTAATAAAAAATCCAGAGTGCGATACACCGTTGGTGGGGCTGCAGGACGATCGCTGGCATTTTTCATTTGTGCCAGCAGATCATAGGCGCCCATCGGGCCATGCGCATTCAGAATGAGTTCCAGCACTTCTTTACGTAAAGGCGTAAGGCGTGCGCCGCTTGCTGCACAAAGACTTTCCGCTTCAGCAAGACGTTGTGCGACATTGGGATGGTCGTGCACGCCGTGCAATGCGTTGTGGTGTTCATGCGAACAGGAACCCATAGTTCACCTCAAGTGCGAAACTGAAAATTAATAGATTTCAAATCTTAACATGAAGCGTTCTGAGTTTCGATTGGGCATAGGTATTTTTGTATTTTTGTTATATTATAACACTTCCTGATTTTATCGTTTTTAAGTGATTTCTACTCATGTTCCGTCTTCTTGCAATCAGTCTGCTCGCATTGTTCAGTACACTCAGTTGGTCACAAAGTCTGGTGGTGTCTACGCAGCCGATCCATCTGATTGCCAAGAAAATTACCCAAGGTGTGGAACAGCCGACTTTATTGCTGGCCAACCAAAGTGGACATGATGTGAGTCTGACTCCGGCGCATCGAAAAACTATTCAGAATGCAGGTCTGGTGATCTGGCTGGGTCAGGCGCATGAAGCACCCTTGGCCAAAGTGCTGAATGAAAGTAATAAAGGCATTGCACTGTTAGACTCGGGGATATTGACCACCTTGCCGATGCGTAATCCGCGTGGCGAGGCCTTAAAAAATACGGTAGACACGCATGTCTGGCTCGATCCGAATAATGCAGTGCGGATTGGTTTCTTTATTGCGGCGCTACGTTCGCAGCAATTGCCGGAGCATCGTGAACGCTACTGGAAAAATGCCCGTGACTTTGCACAAAACATGTTTGCTACGGCTCAGCGTTATAGTTCAAGTAACAAAGCCAAACCTTATTGGTCTTATCATGATGCCTATCAGTATCTGGAGCGCCCACTCAATTTAAAATTCATGGGGGCATTGACCGATGATCCACATGTTTCACCAACCGTGGCGCAAATCAAGTTTTTACAGGATCATCGTCCACAGCGCAAAATGTGTCTGCTGGCCGAAGGTCATGCCAGTGAGAACCAGTACCGCAAACTCAATCCGGTACTGTTCCAGCATGTCGATGAAAGCATGAGCGGGGCAGGGGACTTTGTGCAGGCTTGGCAGCAATTGGCCGCCGAAACCCAGAAATGTGTACTAAATGCACGCTAATGATTTAAAAAATAGACAGATTTTGATTAGTTTAACAGCAGTGACCCGATTTAAAAAAACACGACTAAGGTCGGGAAAAGATTGCATGTTCAGGGGTGTAACTCTATAATGCCTGCGATTAAAAATAATCACCTGTTAAACTTGTCAAGCATGATTGCTGTGAGTGAATAAATAATGAGCCGAACTAGTCGCTTGATTGACCGACGATTAGCGAAAGCTTTGGTCCTCCTGCAAGCCTGTATGATCCCTGTTTCAGCCTTGATCGGCTGGGTCGTGAAAGACTCAACCGCAGCCTTGAGTGCAGCATTAGGTGCACTGGTATGTTGGCTCGCGACTTGTTATTTTTCGTGGCAATCGTTTCGAGCAGCAGGAGCCCGCGCGTCTAAACAAGTTCTTTCGAACATGTATAAAGGCTTGATGGGAAAGTTTGCCATTGTGATTGTTGGTTTCATTTTAATTTTAAGCAATGTTAAACCGTTGTCAGCGGTGGCGTTGTTTTGTGGTTTTATACTTGTTCAAGCCATGTCGTGGGTCGCTCCGTTTTGGGCGTCACGTCTACAAAAATGAGTATAAGCACAACAAGAAATTGAAAAGTTTTTCAGGAGCAGGCGAGATATCAAGCAGCACGCGATATTCGTTTGTTCTATTAGTTTTTTGACATTGACCAGGTGTGATTTATGGCTGCTGAAGAACATGCCCTTACTTCGACCGAGTATATCAAGCATCACTTGACCAACATGACCTATGGCAAAATGCCGGACGGTACGTGGAAATTGGCCGAGAGCGGTGCTGAAGCTCAACAGATGGGGTTCACTGCTATTCACTTGGATTCAATGGGTTGGTCTATCGGACTGGGTCTGATTTTCTGTTTGTTGTTCTGGTTGGTTGCGAAAGCGGCTAATGCTGGTGTTCCTACCAAGTTCCAGTCTGCAATTGAAATGATTATCGAGTTTGTAGATTCAAGTGTACGTGATACCTTCCACGGGAAGTCTCGATTAATTGCACCCTTAGCATTAACCATTTTCGTGTGGATTTTCCTCATGAACTTGATGGATTTGATCCCTGTTGACTTTATTCCTTATGTAGCTCAACACGCGATTGCTTCTATGCTGGGTGTAGACCCTCATCAGGTTTACTTTAAAATTGTTCCGACTACAGATCCAAACATTACCCTCGGTATGTCTATTTCTGTATTCTTCTTAATTATTTTCTATAGTATTCGTGAGAAAGGTGTTGGCGGCTTCGTTGGTGAGTTAGCACTGAACCCATTTAACCCAAGTAATCCAGTTGCTAAAGTGCTTTTAATTCCATTCAACTTATTGTTGGAATTGACTACTTTCTTGGCGCGACCAGTTTCATTGGCTCTACGACTGTTCGGTAACATGTATGCGGGTGAGTTAATCTTCATTCTTATCGCGTTATTACCGTTCTGGATCCAGTGGGCGTTGTCTGTGCCTTGGGCGATTTTCCACATTTTGATTATTACGCTACAAGCATTCATTTTCATGATGTTGACTATCGTGTACATGAGTATGGCAAGCGAAAAGCATTAATGGTATTGCCTAACTGTCAACGGATGGTTGGGCACACAATTTTTTAACTTAATTTGGTATAAAACCTAACCTCTGAGGAATTATCATGGAACTCACTTTAGGTCTAGTTGCAATTGCATCTGCTATCTTGATCGCTTTCGGTGCTTTAGGTACTGCGATTGGTTTTGGTCTTCTAGGCGGCCGTTTCCTTGAAGCTGTAGCTCGTCAACCAGAATTGGCTCCACAACTTCAAACTCGTATGTTCTTAATCGCGGGTCTTCTTGATGCTGTGCCTATGATCGGTGTTGGTATTGGCTTGTTCTTCATCTTCGCTAATCCATTTGTAGGTTAATCAGCTTAATTCCGAAATTCACTATTTGAGGAATTTGCAATGAATATCAACCTCACATTGTTTGGCCAAGCGATTGCGTTTGCGATTTTTGTCGCATTCTGCATGAAGTTTGTATGGCCACCACTAATCAATGCGATTAGTGAACGTCAGCGTAAAATCGCTGATGGCTTAAATGCTGCTGAAAAAGCGAAGGCTGACCTTGCAGATGCGCAAGCACAAGTGAAAGCTGAGTTAGACGCGGCAAAAGCACAAGCGGCTCAATTGATCGAACAAGCGAACCGTCGTGGTGCACAATTGATCGAAGAAGCGCGTACCCAAGCTGCGGCTGAAGGTGAGCGTATTCGTCAACAGGCTAAAGAAGCTGTTGATACTGAAATCAATGCTGCTCGCGAAGAATTGCGTCAACAAGTGGCTGCTCTTGCAGTAACTGGTGCTGAGAAAATTCTTAGCCAGCAAGTTGATGCAGAAGCTCACAATGCCATGCTGACTCAGCTGGCTGCTAAACTTTAAGAGAGGCGGATTATGGCTGAACTCTTGACGTTGGCACGCCCATACGCTAAAGCAGCATTTGCTTACGCTTCTGAGCAAAGTGCAACTGACTCTTGGTCAACAGCACTTGAATTGCTCAGTGCTGCGGTGCAAGACGAAGCATTTTCAGCTTATCTAAATCGCCCTGAGCTTACACCTGCTGAGCAGGTGGCTCTTTTTGCGAAAGTTTTAGGTGAAGACCAAACTGCAGCAGTGTCTAACTTCCTGACATTGCTTGCAGAGAATAACCGTTTGGTTCTTCTTCCTGAGATTGCAGCAGAATATGAGCAGCTTAAATCACAGAATAACAATACTGTGGATGTTGTGATTGAATCAGCATTCCCATTGACTTCTGTACAGGAACAACTTCTTACTCACGCATTAGAGAAAAAATTCGAAGCGGCGGTAAATGTTTCTGTAGAAGTTAACCCAGCGCTGATTGCTGGTGTAGTTATTCGTGCAGGCGACCAAGTGATAGATGATTCTGCGCTTAACAAGCTTGAAAAAATGCGTACTCGTCTTCTTGCTTAATTGCATTTAGAAGACTGAACTTTAAAAAGATTGAGGTATAGCGCAATGCAACAACTGAATCCATCCGAGATCAGTGCGCTCATTAAACAGCGTATCGGCGATCTGGACACCAGCGCAACCGCTAAGAACGAAGGAACCATTGTTATGGTTTCTGACGGTATTGTGCGTATTCACGGCTTAGCTGACGCTATGTACGGTGAAATGATCGAATTCGACGGCGGCCTTTACGGTATGGCACTGAACCTAGAACAGGATTCAGTGGGCGTCGTTGTTTTAGGTAACTACTTAAGCCTTCAAGAAGGTCAAAAAGCGCGTTGCACAGGTCGTGTATTAGAAGTTCCGGTTGGTCCAGAACTTTTAGGCCGTGTAGTAGATGCTTTAGGTAACCCGATTGATGGTAAAGGCCCTATTGATGCAAAATTAACTGATGCTGTTGAAAAAGTAGCACCAGGCGTAATTTGGCGTCAATCAGTGGATCAACCTGTACAAACTGGTTATAAATCAGTAGATACAATGATCCCTGTAGGCCGTGGTCAACGTGAGTTGATCATTGGTGACCGTCAAACTGGTAAAACAGCAATGGCGATCGACGCGATCATCGCTCAGAAAAACTCTGGCATTAAATGTGTATACGTAGCAATCGGTCAAAAACAATCGACTATCGCTAACGTGGTACGCAAGCTAGAAGAAACTGGCGCTATGGCGTATACAACTGTTGTAGCAGCAGCTGCAGCTGATCCAGCAGCAATGCTGTATCTAGCTCCGTACTCTGGCTGTACAATGGGCGAATACTTCCGTGACCGCGGTGAAGATGCGTTAATCATTTATGATGACTTGTCTAAGCAAGCTGTTGCTTACCGTCAAATTTCATTGCTTTTACGCCGTCCACCAGGTCGTGAAGCGTATCCAGGTGACGTGTTCTATCTACACTCGCGTCTACTTGAACGTGCTTCTCGTGTATCTGCTGACTACGTTGAGAAATTCACTAACGGTGAAGTTAAAGGCCAAACTGGTTCATTAACTGCATTGCCGATTATTGAAACTCAAGCGGGTGACGTATCTGCATTCGTACCAACCAACGTAATTTCGATTACTGATGGTCAGATCTTCCTTGAAACATCATTATTCAACGCAGGTATTCGTCCTGCTGTGAACGCGGGTATCTCTGTATCTCGTGTTGGTGGTTCAGCGCAAACTAAGATCATCAAGAAATTGTCTGGTGGTATCCGTACTGCTTTGGCGCAATACCGTGAATTGGCAGCATTTGCTCAGTTCGCTTCTGATCTTGACGAAGCAACTCGTAAGCAACTTGAACATGGTCAACGTGTAACTGAGTTAATGAAGCAAAAACAATATGCTCCATACTCAATTGCTGACCAAGCTGTTTCAATTTATGCATCTAACGAAGGCTACATGGCTGACGTAGACGTTAAGAAAATCGTAGACTTTGATGCTGCGTTGATTTCTTACTTCCGTTCAGAACATGCTGCGTTAATGCAACAAATCGATGCCTCTGGTGATTACAACAAAGACATCGAAGCTGCAATCAAAGCAGGTATTGAAAGCTTTAAAGCGACTCAAACTTACTAATTTCAACCTTTGTTGAATTTAGTGTCGGTTTGGTTCACGGAATCAACCTTCGGAAGCTCGCAAGGGCTTTCGAATACTAGGTTAAGCGTATGGCAAATTTAAAAGAAATTCGCGCCAAAGTAGCTAGTATCAAGAGCACGCAGAAGATTACTCGAGCGATGCAAATGGTAGCAGCTTCTAAGATGCGTCGTGCGCAAGAGCGCATGGCTCAAGGCCGTCCGTATGCCGAAAATATGCACCGTGTAATTGCTCATTTGGTCCAAGCGAATCCTGAATACAAACACCGTTATATGGTTGAACGCCCAGTTAAGCGCGTTGGCTATATTATTGTGTCTTCAGATCGTGGCCTTGCTGGTGGTTTGAACATTAACCTGTTCAAGAAAGTGGTTAAACACGTTCAACAGCAACAAGAGCAGTCAATTGAAGTTCAATTTGCTTTAATTGGTCAAAAAGCGGTTTCGTTTTTTAAAAACTACGGCGGTAAAGTGCTTGGTGCGACGACGCAAGTCGGCGATGCCCCAAGTCTTGAGCAGTTATCTGGTTCTGTACAGGTGATGTTGGACGCTTATGATAAAGGCGAGTTAGATCGTATTTATCTAGTGTCAAACGGCTTTGTCAATGCCATGACTCAAAATCAAAAAATCGAACAACTTGTTCCTTTGGCTGCTGCTGAAGAAGACAAGACTCTTAACCGTCAATACGGTTGGGATTACATCTACGAGCCTGAAGCTGAAGAGCTTTTAAATGGCTTGTTGGTTCGCTATATCGAGTCTGTGGTGTATCAAGGTGTGATTGAAAACATCGCATGTGAGCAGTCTGCACGTATGGTCGCTATGAAAGCAGCGACAGACAACGCAGGCGAGATCATTAAGAGCCTGCAACTTATTTATAACAAGCTGCGTCAAGCCGCGATTACTCAGGAAATTTCTGAGATCGTTGGTGGTGCCGCTGCCGTTTAACATTATTTTGAATTGAGGAGACAGCAATGAATAGCGGTCGTATCATTCAGATCATCGGCGCGGTTATCGACGTCGAGTTTGAACGCAACAGCGTTCCTAAGATCTATGACGCTCTCCAAGTAGATGGTACTGAAACTACTTTAGAAGTTCAGCAACAGCTTGGTGATGGCGTAGTTCGTACTATTGCAATGGGTTCTACTGAAGGCCTTAAGCGTGGTTTGAACGTAACTAACACTAACGCGCCGATTTCTGTACCAGTAGGTACAGCGACTCTAGGTCGTATCATGGACGTTCTTGGTCGCCCGATCGACGAAGCTGGTCCTGTTGCGACTGAAGCGCGTTTACCAATTCACCGTCAAGCGCCTTCTTATGCAGAACAAGCGGCTTCTACTGACCTTTTAGAAACTGGTATTAAAGTCATCGACTTACTTTGCCCGTTCGCGAAAGGTGGTAAAGTTGGTCTGTTCGGTGGTGCCGGTGTTGGTAAAACTGTAAACATGATGGAGTTGATCAACAACATCGCGAAAGCTCACTCAGGTTTATCTGTGTTTGCTGGTGTTGGTGAGCGTACTCGTGAAGGTAACGACTTCTATCACGAAATGAAAGATTCTAACGTTCTAGACAAAGTAGCAATGGTCTACGGTCAGATGAACGAGCCACCGGGTAACCGTTTACGCGTAGCGTTGACTGGTCTTACTATGGCTGAATATTTCCGTGACGAGAAAGACGAAAACGGTAAAGGCCGTGACGTACTATTGTTCGTAGATAACATCTATCGTTATACACTAGCGGGTACTGAAGTATCAGCACTTCTAGGTCGTATGCCATCTGCAGTAGGTTACCAGCCTACACTTGCAGAAGAGATGGGTGTTCTTCAAGAACGTATTACATCGACTAAGTCTGGTTCTATTACGTCAATCCAAGCGGTATACGTACCTGCCGATGACTTAACAGATCCATCGCCTGCTACAACGTTTGCTCACTTAGACGCAACTGTTGTATTGAGCCGTGACATCGCATCTTCTGGTATTTACCCAGCGATCGATCCACTAGACTCAACTTCACGCCAGTTAGATCCGTTAGTTGTTGGTCAAGAGCATTATGAAATTGCACGTTCTGTACAGAACGTATTGCAACGTTATAAAGAGCTTAAAGACATCATCGCGATTCTTGGTATGGACGAGCTTGCTGAAGAAGATAAACTGGTTGTTTACCGTGCGCGTAAAATCCAGCGTTTCTTCTCTCAACCGTTCCACGTAGCTGAAGTATTTACTGGTGCTCCTGGTAAATTAGTATCTCTTAAAGAAACGATTCGTGGCTTTAAAGGTCTTCTAGCTGGTGAATACGATCACATCCCAGAACAAGCGTTCTACATGGTTGGTGGTATTGACGAAGTTATTGCTAAAGCCGAGAAACTTTAATTAGCTACTCTAATTTAGGAGATTCTCATGGCGACTATGCAATGTGATGTTGTAAGTGTTCAGGAGTCTTTGTACTCAGGCACTATAACTATGCTAATTGCAAAAGGTGCTGGCGGTGAGTTGGGTATTATGCCTGGCCATGCTCCGTTGGTAACTTTGCTCCAACCTGGCGCGATCCGCGTTATTTTGGAAAACGGTACAGAAGAGTTGATCTATGTATCTGGTGGTGTTCTAGAAGTTCAACCGCATGTTGTTACGGTTCTTGCAGATACTGCAGTCCGTGCAGAAAACTTAGATGAAGCAGCTATTGTTGAAGCGCGTAAACACGCTGAAGCATTGCTTGCGAATCAAAAGAGCGATTTGGACGCTGCTGCTGCTTTGGCTGCTCTTGCAGAAACTGCTGCTCAGCTGGAAACGATCCGCAAAATCAAAAACCGCGCTCAATAAGAGACGGTTTGAGATTGAAAAAACCACCCGAAAGGGTGGTTTTTTTATATACTAATTTTTAAATAGTATTTCTAGAATAATGAAAATAGTTTCTTTGAATCCAATTTTTGAGGGTGTTAAGCAAGATTCAAAAATTGTTTATGAAAAAATATTATGTATTGAATGTAAAACAAAAATTAAGCATGAGGTATTGGTAGATATATCACACAATGATTGTTCTGATCCAAATATATCTTTTTATTATAATTATAGAATTTTGAGATGTTTAAATTGTGAGTCTATTTCATATCAAACAAAGTCCCATGACTCTTATGACGTTGATCCTGTAGGGTATGATCAAAGTGAAGATATGATCTACCAAGTAAATTATTTATATAAAACTTTTCCTCTTAGAGACGAAGAAACTGCTTTTTCTAAAGAGTTTGAGAAAATCTTACCTGAAGAGATTTATTCTACTTATGAAGAGGTCATAGTGGCGTTAAATAATAAAATGCCTTTGCTAACTGGATTAGGCTTGAGAACATTATTAGAGCAGATTGTGAAATATTTTGGTCATTCAGATGATTTGGGGGAAATTTTAAATAAGTTTGAACATGAGGGTTTTATCTCAACTAAGCAAAGAGGCTTACTTGATGATATTCGTTATTTAGGGAATGATGCTGCACATAGGGCAGACTCCAAAACTCGAAAAGAGCTAGTTTTGCACTTAAAAGTTTTAGAAAATTTAATTCAACAACTTTTTGTTTACTACAATTTAGATCAAGAAGAGATAAGAAAAATTAAAAGTGTAGGATTAAAACCATCACCTAGACATCCCATTCCAGTAGTAAGAGAAACTACTCAAAAGAGAAGACCTAAGAAGAGGTTATAAAATCTCTGCATTTATTGCATTCTGTACCGCTCGATATAACTTTTACCCTTTCTCAGTAATGTTTTGAACCAATCTGTAAGCAGACACACGCTATAAAAAAATCAATGATAAGTTAAATAATTCGAACAGATACTCGTTTGTTATAGCTTAATACGATAGAAGTTTTGAACAGGCGAAACTTATAATTGAAAAAGGGAAAATCATGGCTTATCAATCTATTAATCCATTTACTAATCAAAAATTGAAAGACTACCCACCCCATAACGATCAAGATATTCAAAATGCACTCGATACCGCAGAAAAAATCCTAAAGTCAGAATGGTCACAACAGGTCGATACCCGTATTGAAGTACTGCGCAAATTGGCCAGCAATATGCGAGAGCAAAAATCTGAACTCGCTAAACTCATGACGCTGGATATGGGAAAACTGATCAAGCAGAGTGAAGGTGAAATCGAAACCTGCGCCAAAATTGCAGAATATTATGCGGATCATGCCAAAGAATTTTTAGCACCGGTGTCCTATGAAACGGAACTGGGAGAAGCCTGGGTTGAGCATCATCCACTGGGTATTATCATGGCGGTTGAACCGTGGAATTTCCCGTTTTATCAACTGATGCGTGTCTTTGCGCCGAACTGTGCGATTGGTAATCCGGTTCTGGCAAAACATGCCGGCATTGTGCCGCAATGTGCCGAAGCCTTTGAGCAACTGGTCTTGGATACAGGCGCACCCAAAGGTGTCTGGACCAATCTGTTTATCAGCAGTGATCAGGTCGCTGAAGTAATTGCAGACAAGCGTGTGCGGGGTGTAGCACTGACAGGTTCAGAAGGTGCGGGCAGTGCAGTCGCTGAACAGGCCGGAAAACATCTTAAAAAATCAACGCTGGAACTGGGCGGTAATGATGTATTCATCGTACTCGATGATGCAGATCTGGAACGCGCGATCAAGTTAGGCTGTCAGGCGCGTGTCAATAATGCTGGGCAGGTATGTACGGCGGCGAAGCGATTTATCTTGCATGAAAAAATTGCCGAACAATTCAAGGCCGGCATGCTGAAAGCTTTTGAACAGTTAAAACTGGGTGATCCGCTCGATCCTGAAACCACTTTAGGACCGCTGTCTTCAAAAGATGCGCTGGAAAAACTCAGCGAGCAGGTCGAAAAGGCAGTAGCACAAGGCGCGACTGTGGTCACTGGCGGCAAAGCTGTAGAACATCAAGGCAATTTCTATGCACCAACTATTCTGGAAAATATCACGCGTGAAAATGAAGCCTGGTATGAAGAATTCTTTGGCCCGGTGGCACAAATCTATGTGGCGAAGGATGATGATGAAATTGTCGAAATTGCCAATGATTCTAATTATGGCTTAGGTGGCGTGATTCATTCACAGGATATCGAGCGCGCTAAAAAACTGGCGTCACGGGTAGAAACTGGCATGATCTGGATCAACTGGTTTACTGACACCACGCCCGAATTGCCATTTGGTGGAATCAAAAATTCCGGTTATGGGCATGAACTGTCGATTGATGGTTTTAGAGAGTTTGTGCAGAAGAAACTGGTCGTCGTCAAAAGCCCGAAAAAATAATATGAGCTGATCCGATATCAAATAAGCCACTATTCAGTGGCTTATTTGTCTGGATATTCTTCACGTTTGCCACCTTCATAACTGGCAAAACGTGGGTGTTCTGGTGGAAATGACGGTTCAGCACTTGGCCAAGGCCAGCCACCAAACTGGGTTTCACGATAACGGCGAAAAGCAGTATCTAGTTCTTGAGCACTATTCAGAACAAAAGGCCCATGCATAGCCACCGGTGCACCGATCGGTTCACCTTCCAGCCATAAAATATGTGATTCCAGCAGCCCACCTTTGAGCTGAATATCTGCATCCGGTTTGAGTTCCAGTAGATGCTTCGGCGCTATCTTCTGTCCTTCAAGCTCCAAGCTTCTACCTTGATAAAAATAACAAAAACGCGTTGCAGTAGCAGTGGTTGCAGGAATGATTAATTCTGCTTCCGGCCCTAAAGTGATTAAATAAATATTGAGCTGATTCTCTGGCATGGCTGCCCATGAATGTGGTGGCCGATCCAGTGCCTGAGTCTGTTTAAACTGTCCTGAAATGACCCGGATCTCCGCTTTACGTCCGGTCGCATCGGCTGAAAATACATGTGGAATATGTTCACGCCACAACATTTTATAATCGGCCGGCTGCTTTTTTTGTTCCGGTGAGGAATTCAGCCAGATTTGAAACAGCTCCAGAGGATTGTCCTGATCCTGATGGACTAAAGGAAACATCTCGCAATGCTGTACCCCATTGCCGGTAGTCAGCCATTGCACATCACCCGCGCCATAACGTCCCGAGTTTCCCAGCGAGTCAAAATGATCGACATACCCGCGCTCGACAATGGTAATGGTTTCAAAGCCAGTATGCGGATGCTCCGGAAAGCCCGGAATACTCTCGCCATAATACATGTCATATTCATGCTGCTGTGGCGGGGAAACTGGGCCTAATTCGGCATTGCCTTGTGGATAATGATCTTGATGGTGAACGGTAAAAATAAAAGGATCTTTCAGATCAAGCCGGGATGTGGCTGAAACCACAGAATACAGCACTGAATTCGACATGATTGAACTCCTGATGATCTGATTAGATGAAAATTCTTGATCTAAATATAATTTTTATAGTCCATAATAGTATATTGCCTGCAAGGCGATTGAGAAAAACATGTTTCGATCAATCGCCTCAAAATGAGATCTTTAGGTATTTTAAGTATTGTCCTGATCAGTATTGCTCTCTGATTCCTGATCTGGATTCTGGATCAGCAAGCCGGCCAGTTTGACCATTTCGGATTGCACATTAACCATCTGGGATTCAATCTTTTTCAAGTTCACTTGGCTGAAATCCACCTGACCGTTTAAAAGGGGAGAAGCCAGAACTTGCTGATTGGCGGTCATGATGTTGTCACGAATCTGGTCAATTTCCTGACTTTTTAAGTTCAGGTTGCCCAGTACCTGATTAAAACTGCTGAGTTGCTGTTGTAGCTGGGTCGCAGTGGACTGCAGCTGCTGGGTATCTTTGGCTTCGACCGCCGTTTGCAGTTCGGTCTGGGTCTGTTTTAACTGTTCTACATAACTGCCGGCCTTGAGCTGCAAGTCGGCTACATCACGAACCATATAAAACATATTGCCCGATTTAAGCTCGGTTTGTGCTGCTGAACTCTGTTGCTGAGAGGCTGGTTCCAGATCTGAGGTCGTGGTATCTGCCTGTTCAGCCGGTGCTTCGACAGCCTGTTCACAGCCCATCAGTAAAATTCCAGAGCTAAATAATGCGAAAGGAAGGACAGCATTGGCAAGAATCTTGGACATGGAATCAGGGTCTCGATACAGGTGATGGAATTTTAATAGTATCTAATATAAGGACAAACTATGGAGATAAAAAAGATTGTTGCAAACTCATAACAATTCTTCTGGGTTCCGAATATTTCATTATTTAAAAACAGGAAAAAGTTTATTAAAAGCTGGTAAAGAATTACTTTGCTCTCACCAAATTGGCTTGTTTGGCCTGCAATCACTTTGAAAATGTTTTTAGGTGAATTTTAATGCAATTAAATAATCGTTTTTAAATAAAAAAAATAAGTATCTACCAAGAAAATAGATACTTATTTCAAGCTTGATGCTTATGAGAATAATCGAGAATTATTTTGCAAGTTCTGCATTCACTGCATCGACAATCCGTTGATCATCTGCAGTAATATCTGGAGCAAAACGTGCCACTACTTCACCATTTTTATTGATCAGGAATTTTTCAAAGTTCCAGAGCACTTCTGGTGGCTGATTTGGGGTTAAACCATAATCGACCAGATCTTTCCACCAAGGGCCTTCACCGATACGTTCCGGTACAGCCTGCGTAAGGTTGGCATATAAAGGATGCTTGTCTTCACCCGCGACAGAGATTTTAGCAAATAGCGGGAAGTCAACTTTATAATTCA
The DNA here is from genome assembly GCF_000369745.1 of Acinetobacter sp. CIP 64.7. Lineage (GTDB taxonomy): Bacteria > Pseudomonadota > Gammaproteobacteria > Pseudomonadales > Moraxellaceae > Acinetobacter > Acinetobacter fasciculus. Next base: position 135,305 of record NZ_KB850177.1, read on the forward strand.
CTGAGCAGAATTCCTGAATCTCGGCTTCGCTACCCGGTTCCTGTTCCAAAAAGTTATTGGCAGGGAAGCCCAGAATTTCCAGACCTTCCGCTTTTTTGTCCTGATACAGTTTTTGTAAGCCTTCATATTGCGGCGTCAGGCCACATTTAGATGCGACGTTAACCACCAGCAAAACCTTACCTTGGTACTGGTTTAAAGTGGTTTCTGTTCCTTCAATGGTTTTGACTGGAATGTCATATACAGAGCGAGTCATTAGATTTCCTGTTTATTGCGACTGAACGGTATTTGTTTTAACGGGTATTCGCTTTCAGTACAAGTAAAAACAGGTGAGCTCAGTTACTTAAAGCTGCAAATTGCCTCAATATTATGTGAAAAATCTATTATGCTAGGATGCGCGAATACGCATAGCTTAATAACAAGACCAGCGACTCATGGATGAAAGTATGACACAGCAACAAAAGGCAGTCTGGTGGGCCATGGCCTTACCACTGGCCGCAGTTTTGATTTGGTCTCTGAATATGACTGTCACCCGCTATGTGGCAGATTATATTTCTCCCATCAGTATCAGTTTCTACCGCTGGGCCTTGGCCTTACTGATTTTAACTCCATTCATGTTGCCCAAAGTCAAAGCAGCGTGGCCGGAGATCCGTCCATATCTCGGGCATTTTGCTGTTTTGAGTGCGCTGGGAATGGTGCTTTATCAGGGGCTGGCTTATAGCTCGGCACACTACACTACTGCCACCAACATGGGCCTGATCAATGCCTTTATTCCTATTTTTACCATTATCGTGGGTATTTTTGTTTTAAAGATTCGCCCGACACAGGCTGCAGTGCTGGGAAGTCTCTTGTCCTTTATTGGTTTGATGTATGTCATGGCACAAGGGCAGGGCCTGCAGTTTTTAACTGTCGGTGAAAGTTATATTGGCGATCTGTTGATGTTGATCGCAGTATTTTTCTATGCCTGTTATGGCGTGTTTCTGAAAAAATGGCAGATTCAGATTCCACTCTTAGTGAGCCTGTATATCCAGATTTTTATGGCCTTTCTCTATCATATTCCTTTGGTATTGATTTTAGGTCTGGATAGCATCAATCATGCTAATGCAGCCAGCATTATCTATGCCGGAATTTTTCCTTCTATTGCCGCACCCTTGTTCTGGATGATGGCTGTGCAACAACTTGGTCCCAATCGCAGCAGTATTTTTATGAATCTGATGCCTGTCTTTACCGCAGTAGTCGCATATTTGTGGCTGGGCGAAGCCTGGACCATGTATCACAGTATCGGCGGTGGCATCATTTTACTCGGAATCCTCTGGGCACAATATCCCGGAAGATCCGCTTAATCAGGAATTAAAAGAGCTGATTAAGAATTGTGTCTGATTAAATATTAAGCATTTAATCAATTTTTTTTAATTGAAATCCCCTTTTAAATGCTAATTTTCAAATGTTAAAACAAATAGAAAAATATCGTTTTATTTTAAAAAGAGAATAGAAAGAGCAAGATATTTTGAATATTGGTCAAAAAATGTTTTCTATTAATAGATAATATGTATTATTTGATTGTTTTATTGTACTTGTCGTTGTACTCAGTTTCTTTCATAATGCGCCCATCGAGAATGATCAAGCAAGAAAATCCTTGTTTTATCAGACTCCCAGAGATTTTCTGAACCCTCTGGATGTGATTTATGCACATCCTTTTTTATGCTCAGCCATCCCTATATGGCTGAGCTTTTTTTTGTCTTAAAACTTTAGTCGGGCTTGAGTGTCCCGACTAAATCAGACACGAATAACTACGCCAGTCACTGCATCAATGATCCGGCTTGGTTGCTGACTTAAACCGAGGTCACCATTTAGATAATTCAGGTTCTGGTCAAAATAGCGGATCGCATCCTGCAGTGAGCGGGCAGGTTCCATGCCGGCAGGGTTGGCACTGGTCGAAACGATAAAACCGCCAAAGGCCTGACACAGTGCCACACAGAGTGGGTGAGTGGTTACACGTACGGCTACTTTAGGATGATGACCTTTAATCCAGTCAGGAATATCTTTATTTGCAGGAAGTAGCCAGGTGGTCGCGCGATCAGCAGGTCTGTCATGGTTCCAGGATTCAATCACTTTTTCACGCATTTCTTCGCTTAAATCCTGCAGCAGATGTTCTACCTGTGAAAGATGAGCTGCCAGCAGAATCACACCTTTCTCAATCGGGCGTTGCTTCAATTCTAGAATCTGATGAAATGCCTGTTCATTATAGGGGTCGCAACCCAAGCCCCAAACAGCCTCTGTGGGATATGCCAAGACTTGTCCGTCTTTAAGCCATGCTGCTGCTTCGGCAACAGAGGTAGTGATCATGTGGATACCTTATATTAAACAACAAAGCGCTATTGTGAACTTTATTTGAGAATCCGACAACGTAGATACAGGCCGGCTTGCTGGGTACAAAAACCGAGTAACTCCAGCTCCATCAGTTGACTGGTCAGCGCAGACACTTCTTGCTGTACCTGTGTCCCCAGCTGATCCAGACTCTGTCCCACCCAGTCCAGTTGATTATAAAGACTGAGCAGATGTGGCGGAATCTGCTGAGGTTCTGCTTCAGTAACTTCCATTTTGGTGGTGTTTTCCATCGCTTGCCATTGCGTCGCCAGTGCCAGTTCTTCGATGACCTGCTGTGGGTGATCAATCAGAATCGCACCCTCACGAATCAGTTGGTGACAGCCCTGATGATGCTCACTGTAAATATGTCCCGGAATGGCAAACACGGTTTTGCCTTGTTCGGCTGCCAGCTTGGCCGTAATGAGAGAACCACTTTTTAATGCCGCTTCTGCCACAATCACGCCCAGACTTAAACCACTGACCATTCGGTTGCGCCGTGGAAAATGGTGTTGCAGAGGAAGGGTATCTGGCAGAAATTCGCTGATGACGGCACCGCCATGTTCAATAATTTGCTGGCGCAGTGACTGATGCTGTGCTGGATAGGTTTGATCCAGTCCGGTGGCCATCACCGCAATCGTGCCTTGATGCTGTAGGGCAGCCCGATGTGCCGCTTCATCAATGCCGTGTGCCAGACCGCTATTGATATAGAAACCCTGTTCACTCAAATAAAAGGCAAAATCATAAGCCACTTGCCGGCCATGCGGACTCGGCTTGCGACTGCCCACAATTGCAATCTGTGCCTGAAGCAGGGTATCAGGTCGACCTTGACCAAAAATGATCGGTGGTTTATCTACATAAGGATGCAACTGCTGCGGGTAATGCGGATCGCTATGCAATAAAATAAAATCGCTATCCTGCTGGATCTGTTGCAGACAACGCTGAAATTTCTGTTGCGCTTCTGGGAGGTGTAACTCTTTTAAGCGCTGCACATGATTGACATGAATACCGAGTGCCTGCCAGACGGGTACCTGATCCTGCTGAATGGCATTGGCCAGTTCGGCATAGTGTTGACTGATTTTATAAAAACTCGAAAGAGAATGCTGAACCAGATACCATAACGTAATTGTTTCCAGTTGCGCGCGTGATAACGGGTTCAGCATATTGAGACCTATAGGGTTGTCTTCTTATTATTAAGTTTTTTTATTTAGACAAATATTTATTCATCTAAAAGAGGTGCTTGAATCCCTGCACCCATCTTGATTGGTAATTCACTTTCCAGCACATAAGCATAGCTTAATTGATCGAAGGTTTTAAATACCATGATCTGGCCAATACGCTCGCCCGGCAATTGCACACGTTCTTTAGTTTTAGGATCAGTCACCACTTCACCTTTTTGATTCACGCTAAAGACATGTCCAGTCTGAACCCCATGTGCCGTACCACGGTCAATGGTAACGACACTATGACGTGCTGCTGTACCAATTGACCCCAATACACGCACAATCTGACCACCGGCAGCAATATTTTCTGCATTGGTCGGATAGAACAGAGTCGGTAACATTGGATCGTATTCAGGTAAGACACGATCACCGCGACGTACTTCAGCATTGTAACTATCTGTCAGTTCAAGTGTGGTCACATCACCTTCGCCACGAACTGCAATACCAGATGCCACCTGTTGCAGCTCCAGTGCAGCCGTATATTTCTTGCCGTTTGCATCCGTAAATACATACGGTTCCGCTTCACGATACACCGCATAGCGTTGGCCAACTACCAGACCGTGACCACGTGCATAAACTTTCTGGCCTTTGCCAGCCAGTACGCGCTGATCTGCAGTTCCGAGAATGTAGGGTGTGCCCTGAACTGAATCAGGTGCCAGAAGGGTATAGCGTTCCAGCCACTGCTTGATATGCTCAAGCGGAATCACTGGAATGGTATTATTTAAAGATTCAACCCGAATCTGGGGTTGCAGAGAAGTACTGCCAAGATAGCGGCTGATAATACCTTCACAACCATCACCTTCGTCTTTACCAATAATCGGACGGCCCTGGTAATCGCACATTAACAGGCGGTCACCCGGGAAAATCCAGTGTGGATTTTTCACGTGCTTATTGCTGGCCCAGATTTCCGGCCAACGTACCGGATTTTTCAGGAAACGTTTCGAGATGTCCCAAAGCGTATCGCCTTTTTTCACCACATAAACGTTCGGTGCATTGGCTTTTAATGCCGGTGGATTGACGTTGCGTGCAGGTGCTGCCTCGGCAGAATGAATGGTCCCCATACTGACGCCTACACAAACGGCAAGTGCCAGCATCTGATTTTTAAACCCCAAGGCACTAAAAAATGGCATGCCCTTCAAAACCTTTTTCATTATCATAATTCCTAAAATTATGTGCGTAGTTGCGTTATAATAACGATCTTACACACATTTTTTTGATGAAGCATTCCCTTCATTTGGTTTTTTGATCAATGGCATAATTGAGGACGCAGTATGGCCTTATTACCTATTTTAAGTTTCCCGGATCCCCGTCTTCGTACCATTGCACAACCTGTCGAAGAAGTGACTGATGAAATTCGTCAGCTCGCTGCGGATATGTTTGAAACCATGTATGAAGCACCAGGTATCGGACTTGCCGCGACTCAGGTGGATCGTCATATTCAGCTGATTGTTATGGATCTGTCTGAAAATAAAGATCAACCGATGGTGTTTATTAACCCCAAAATCACACCATTGACTGAAGAAACGCAGCCTTACGAAGAAGGCTGTCTATCAGTTCCTCAAATATACGATAAAGTTGATCGTCCGTCACGCGTAAAAATTGAGGCAATTAATCTGGAAGGTCAAGCATTTGAGCTCGATGCTGACGGACTTCTCGCTGTGTGTATCCAACATGAAATGGATCACTTAAATGGCAAATTATTTGTCGATTATTTATCGCCATTAAAACGTCAACGTGCACGTGAAAAAGTGGAAAAACTGGTTCGCCAGCGTAATAAAGACAAGGTGGCAGTGAAACGCTAGGATCATTTTAAAGTTTATTTAAATGGTATAACAAAGCCCAATTCTGATTGGGCTTTGTTATAATCAACATAAGCATGTTTTAGGAATAGCCTGTGTTTTTACGCGCGGGGCTGCTATTTGCATTTGCAGCTGTGTTTCTACAGATTGCTGTATTTTTACAGCCTTTGTTACCGAAGCAATATCAGGTTGCTCCTGTCTGTGAAACCATCACGCGTGCGCTTTTTATCGCGACAGATGCTCATGCGCAGCATAGCGCTGGCGAGCATAGTCACCTTATCCAATCTGATCATCTTCAACATGATCATCATGATGCCAATCATCAGTGTCAGTACTGTAAGGTTCATGCCAATTTAGTCTTACCGCCGGATCTGGACATCAAACAGGTACTTGACCGGATTCATGTCCGTTTAATTGCCTATCAAAAAACCTTTAAGCATGTCTGGTTTGTCCTTCAACAACTCTTCTTAATTCCTCAGGGGCGAGCGCCACCACTGCCTGCATAAATCTGCATTTTTCAGCTTGGGTTGGTATTGACTCAAGCCGTGCCTAATTTATGTATTTAGTGAGATAGAGAAATGGCTCAGCCTAAATTTTCTTTACAGCCACTTGCGGCTGCGATTTGTGTTGCTTGTTATTCTTCGGTGGTGACGGCCAATGACGCCATGCCGGTTCAGACATTTGCCCCGATTGTGGTGACGTCAGCAGCAGGTAATGATGCCAATGGGCTGATTGTTCGCGCTGATCCAAAACAGCCGATTCAACCGATTCCTGCCAGTGATGGTGCGGATTATTTGCAAAGTATTGTCGGTTTTAGTTCGGTCAATAGCGGTGCCGGTACCAATGGTGATGTGACGTTCCGCGGCATGTTTGGTTCACGAATTAAAATCCTGACTGATGGCACCGAAAACCTGGGTGCCTGTCCAAGTCGTATGGATTCGCCGACCTCTTATATTTCTCCGGAAAGTTATGACCGTATTTCGGTGATTAAAGGCCCACAGACGGTTCAGTATGCCAATACTGGCTCTGCGGCCACAGTGATTTTCGAACGTACACCGGAACAGTTTGATCAAGATCAAAACTATCGCGGTCAGGCCAGTGTCTTGATGGGATCTTTCGGGCGCCTTGATCATAATGTCGAAGTCGCAGCAGGCGATGAACAGAAATATGTCCGACTCAATACCAATCGTTCGGTATCGAACAGCTATCAAGATGGTGATGGAACCACTGTGCCTTCAGATTGGGAGCGCTGGAATGCGGATCTGGCCTTGGGCTGGACTCCGGATGCAGATACCTGGGTAGAATTGACAGGTGGTAAGGCAGATGGTGAAGCTGTTTATGCTGGTCGTGATATGGATGGATCACAGTTTGCCCGTGAAAGTCTGGGTTTACGTGTTGAAAAGAAAAATCTGACTGATGTAATTCAGAAAGTTGAGGCACAGATCAACTATAACTATAACGACCACATCATGGATAATTTTAGCCTGCGTCCAGTGCCGATGAAGCATGATGAGCATACTCATAACATGCAGCCAGCACCCTCTGAAATGCAGGTTACGCGCCGTACTTTAAATACCCGTATGGCGATAACGAGTGAATGGGATCAAAACCAATTGATTGCCGGGATGGATTCTCAGCGCAATACGCATGCTGGAGGAATGACATCCACAAGCATGAATATGCCGCTCACTCCAGATATGAAATTCCAGTCATATGGAGCTTTTGCTGAGCTAAGTCATGAACTAAGTGATAACAACAAATTGGTTGCTGGTGTGCGGGTCGATCAAGTGGAGATTGATGCCTTAAAAACTGGACAGAACCGTCAGGAAACCTTGCCAAGCGGCTTCATTCGTTTTGAAAATACCCATCCAGAACATGATGAAGGTAAAACCTATATCGGACTGGGGTATGTGGAGCGTGTGCCTGATTATTGGGAATTATTTAAGACCGATTATCATGGAATAACTGCAAATACATTTAAGCAACTGGAAACAGAAAAGACCTTACAACTCGATCTGGGTTATCAACATCATCATGGCGCGTTTAATTCTTGGGTATCAGCTTATGCCGGTGTGATTCAGGATTTTATTCTGATGACTTATCCTAAGTCTGCAAACTCTGGGCATGGTCATCCTATGGGTAATGATATGGGAGAAATGCAGCCAGCAAAAATGAATAGTGCGGATTCAAGAAATATCGATGTAACCATTGCCGGTGCAGAAGTTGGAATTGGTTATCAGTTTACTGATGCAATTCAGGCAGATATTAGTGCCATGTATGCTTGGGGCGAAAACACCACAGACAATACGCCGTTGCCACAAATTTCACCTTTAGAAGCCCGTGTTAACTTGCGCTATGTTCAAGACAAATATAATTTTGGATTATTGTGGCGTGTAGTAGATGGCCAAAGTCGTATTAGTGAACGAGAAGGTAATATCGTTGGTTATGACAATAAGCAGAGCGCAGGCTTTGGTACTTTGTCTTTAAACGGTAGCTACCATATCATGGATGGCGTGGATGTATCAGTCGGTATTGATAACGTGCTTGATAAAACCTATACCGAGCATCTAAATAAAGCTGGTAGTGCTGGCTTTGGTTTTGCCGCAGAGGAGCAATTCAATAATATTGGCCGAAATTATTGGGCACGTGTCAGTATGAAATTCTAATTGTTGCTCAGTACTCCAAAAGCCATTGCTCAATAGCGATGGCTTTTTAATTTTTAGCGTTGCAATAAATTTTCCATATTTAAATTGGGCCTATGTATCTTGGAAGAAGACCGGATAAAATAATTTTTGTATATATAAACGCCAGATTGATGAAGAATCAAACAAGAATGGGATGTGAATTGAACGATATAAGTCATGTAATAAAGATTTTTATAATTTAAATTAAAATAAAACAATATCTTATTGTGTTTATGGATGGATTTTGTTGGATGTGCTCAATAAAATTCAAAAATAATAAAAATAAATTAACTATATATAACATTATCTTATGTTTTTATTGGTTTGAAAAATAAACACACGATAAAAAATCTTTGCAAGAAGTGTTGCAAGCGTTCTGAAATACTGTAGAATGCACATCCATCGGCGGTGATGAAGATTAAAACTTCTGATAAAACAGTGACTTAGTTAAGTTTAATTGAGTTGGGTTTTATTTGATAAGTTTGAAAAATAGTTTTCATTACTGGTTGACTTTCTAGAGATAGAGAGTAATATAGCCGACCTAGCTTGCTGGTGACGAATTAGCAAGAAGATCATTAAGAGATTATGAAGAACAACTTGTGTGGATTTTTACTGGTTGATTGATCGAAATTATTTTCATTGATTGATGGTAGAAATTACTCGAAGTTTATTTGAGAAATATTTGTCAGAAAATTGATGAGCCAAGATTGGCACCCTTTAAGGTGCTACATAGTATTAAACTGAAGAGTTTGATCATGGCTCAGATTGAACGCTGGCGGCAGGCTTAACACATGCAAGTCGAGCGGGGAAAGGTAGCTTGCTACTTTACCTAGCGGCGGACGGGTGAGTAATGCTTAGGAATCTGCCTATTAGTGGGGGACAACATCTCGAAAGGGATGCTAATACCGCATACGTCCTACGGGAGAAAGCAGGGGACCTTCGGGCCTTGCGCTAATAGATGAGCCTAAGTCGGATTAGCTAGTTGGTGGGGTAAAGGCCTACCAAGGCGACGATCTGTAGCGGGTCTGAGAGGATGATCCGCCACACTGGGACTGAGACACGGCCCAGACTCCTACGGGAGGCAGCAGTGGGGAATATTGGACAATGGGGGGAACCCTGATCCAGCCATGCCGCGTGTGTGAAGAAGGCCTTTTGGTTGTAAAGCACTTTAAGCGAGGAGGAGGCTACCGAGATTAATACTCTTGGATAGTGGACGTTACTCGCAGAATAAGCACCGGCTAACTCTGTGCCAGCAGCCGCGGTAATACAGAGGGTGCAAGCGTTAATCGGATTTACTGGGCGTAAAGCGCGCGTAGGTGGCCAATTAAGTCAAATGTGAAATCCCCGAGCTTAACTTGGGAATTGCATTCGATACTGGTTGGCTAGAGTATGGGAGAGGATGGTAGAATTCCAGGTGTAGCGGTGAAATGCGTAGAGATCTGGAGGAATACCGATGGCGAAGGCAGCCATCTGGCCTAATACTGACACTGAGGTGCGAAAGCATGGGGAGCAAACAGGATTAGATACCCTGGTAGTCCATGCCGTAAACGATGTCTACTAGCCGTTGGGGCCTTTGAGGCTTTAGTGGCGCAGCTAACGCGATAAGTAGACCGCCTGGGGAGTACGGTCGCAAGACTAAAACTCAAATGAATTGACGGGGGCCCGCACAAGCGGTGGAGCATGTGGTTTAATTCGATGCAACGCGAAGAACCTTACCTGGTCTTGACATAGTAAGAACTTTCCAGAGATGGATTGGTGCCTTCGGGAACTTACATACAGGTGCTGCATGGCTGTCGTCAGCTCGTGTCGTGAGATGTTGGGTTAAGTCCCGCAACGAGCGCAACCCTTTTCCTTATTTGCCAGCGGGTTAAGCCGGGAACTTTAAGGATACTGCCAGTGACAAACTGGAGGAAGGCGGGGACGACGTCAAGTCATCATGGCCCTTACGACCAGGGCTACACACGTGCTACAATGGTCGGTACAAAGGGTTGCTACCACGCGAGTGGATGCTAATCTCAAAAAGCCGATCGTAGTCCGGATTGGAGTCTGCAACTCGACTCCATGAAGTCGGAATCGCTAGTAATCGCGGATCAGAATGCCGCGGTGAATACGTTCCCGGGCCTTGTACACACCGCCCGTCACACCATGGGAGTTTGTTGCACCAGAAGTAGGTAGTCTAACCTTAGGGGGGACGCTTACCACGGTGTGGCAGATGACTGGGGTGAAGTCGTAACAAGGTAGCCGTAGGGGAACCTGCGGCTGGATCACCTCCTTAACGAAAGATTGACGATTGGTAAGAATCCACAACAAGTTGTTCTTCATACGATGTATCTGAGGGTCTGTAGCTCAGTTGGTTAGAGCACACGCTTGATAAGCGTGGGGTCACAAGTTCAAGTCTTGTCAGACCCACCA